>JBAQEZ010000001.1:0-77534 GCA_049287005.1 Candidatus Moraniibacteriota bacterium
TGATGGCGCTCGGCACGGAGCCGAGCTGCTTGCGCGGTACCATCTCCGAATCGGTACCGATCCGTATGCCGACATAGTAATCTCCGCCTTCGAAGTTGAGTGTTACGGGAAACGGAGTGACCGCACCTAAAAAGACTCGGAAGATGCCGTTTTTCACCGTCACCGTCTGCGTTTCTTCCCAGAGACGGCTGGGGTTATCGGAATTGGAAGGATAGGCATCGACTGTTTCACGATTCGTGCTATAGATCGCGAAGCGCATTGCGTAGGTACCGTTGGCCACGATGCGATTATCGCTTCCGAAGAGCGACGCGGAGAGGCTGATCTGATTGACGGCGGTGTTGACAGACTGTCCGACAGCGGGGTGCAGATCAAACAACCACCCTGACACGATCAACACTACCGCAAGTGCGATCATGGGGATCCGATATTTCATTTTTGGATTAGAGTTGTTCATCTCTTCGCTTTACGTTTATATGGAAAGACCAAACTTCTTTTTTATCCAGCCATCATCTTGAATTTTTTCCGATACCATATAGAGTACTTCCTTATCGATCTTGCAATCAGCCTTCAAGAGCGCGATAAGATCCTCGCATTCATACGGGTATACCCAGACACTATTCTGTAATTTTTCAAAACCGAATCGGACGAGATTGCGTCGCACTCTGTCGCGCTTCCCTTTCTTGGTTTCTTTGATATCGAAAATGACCAGGCGCCATTTCCCGTCCCATTTTTGCGGTTTCAACGCAGCGGATTCCGTCGCATATTGTGCCAGTTCCCGATCTCCTTTTTCGGTCAATCGGACGAAAGAGCTGCCTTCTTTTTTATTCAGACCGAGTAGACCGTTCTGTTCCAGTTTGGTGATGGCATTCTGGACATAATAAGAAGAACGATATCGTCTATCGTCCTTCTTCAAGGCAGTCAAAGTCTTTAGCACATTGGCCACCAGCACCTCCATGCTGAACACGCCTTCACCTGCTGCCGTCAGCAGGATGTGCTGCACATCAACTCTGGTATTCCTCCCTACAGCCATACCCTCTTTGTTTTGATGTTGATTGATGTTTTCATGGGCATATTCTCTGCAATGCACACATTATAGCACGATAGCGTATTTGAGTGTGCAACAGGAAACCTGCCAGCGTTTTCAGTGACCATTTGTCCTGCACACATTATAGCACGACCGCATATGAAAGTGTGCGTATTTTGTCAACCCCGCGCTCACTGGCATAATGCACACATTGTAGCACGATAGCGTATTTGAGTGTGCAACAGGAAACCTGTCAGCGTTTTCAGCGACCGTTTGCTCCTGCGCACATTAAATTGTCAAAAAAGAAAAAACCTCCGCACAGGAGGTTTTTTCTTTGTGGCAGCATCCAAGCTGTTTGTGACTCAGAACGATTGTTCCTCCCCTAACGAGAGAAAGCCCAACCAAAAACATCAGCAACGGCGCCTGCTATCAAATCAAACAAAGAGATCACTTTGGATCCTGTATAAACAGCGTGCTGGTCGCTAGTAATTTCATTACCAAACCGGTCTTTGGAGACAATGACGTAGAGATACGTGGAGGCCTGATCCAACCCAGGAATAATCAGGCTATGATTCAAAGCATAATCTGCTTCGCCCGCGGTTTTTTTCGCTTGTCCAGAACCTTTAGAGTATGTGACTTCAGATTGCGCGAGCTTGTTCGTCTTCCAGTTGAGCACCAACTTCACCTCTGCTTTATTTTTTTCCGCGAAGGCTTCCCCACGGATCTCGCTTATGGAGAGCGGGTCAGGCGTGTCTTCTGTCAGAAGAAATTCAGCTTCTCCTCCGATAGCAATATCCCCTACGCGAAAGTTTTCACTCTGATAATTTGCGTCACCAAAAAGCGGCACGGACTCAGGAGCAGGCACGCTCACAGTTTGAGGGAGGGCCGGAGCAGGGTCTGGCGATACCGGGACTCCCACTGCTGCCTCGGGCACGTTCCGGTTGGCCGTCCACTGAAAAAAGAGATACCCTCCAAGACCCAGGAGGATAAGAATAAAAAATGCGATAATCCACTTATTCGTGCGACTGATCTTTCCCAAAATTCCACGCCCTGTTTCAGCGGGAAAAATATCAAATTTTCCTCCTTCTGCCATACTCTTGCTTCGGTTTTTTCCGGCTACAATTTAGAGACACCATTTTCCTCACTGGAATCTTATAATTGTATCATAAAAAAATCTGGTTAAACAGAGCGGGACGAGGATAATCCGCAACGCGCAAGACAAAGAAACCAGCGGTATTTTCCAGCCCGTCGCTCGGAACCGGAAACCGATGGATAGTCTTGAGAAAAGCAAAGAGGGAAGCGAGCTGTGTGCGGCCAGTCCTGCTGCCACCCGGCAACAGACTCACTCTTCCAGGCGACGGAAAAGTCCGTCCAAATCTTCTGGGGAATAATATTCGATAACGATTTTCCCACCTTTCCCGGAAGGAGCAATTTTTACTTTTGTGCCAAGCAGCTGCGTCAGATGCTCCATGCGCTGTACAATTTCCGGATGGAGTACCGCGGTACTGCGAATATGCGGATTCACGGAAATACTCCGCACCTTCATTTCTGTCTCGCGCACCGTTAGTTCTTCTTTGATAATCAAATCAAAGACCGCGCGCTGCTTTTCTGGATTTTCTATCGCCAAGAGCGCCTTGGCATGGCCTTCGCTGATCTTCCCCTCGGCCACCGCCCGCTGAATTTCAATGGGAAGATGGAGCAAGCGGAGCGTATTCGCGACAGTACTGCGGCTCTTGCCCATTTTGATCGCCACCGCTTCTTGCTGCATGCCGAATTCATCAAGTAACCGCAGAAAAGCTTTTGCTTCTTCGATGGGATTGAGATTGTGCCGCTGAATATTTTCGATAATCGCCAATTCCAGTTTTTGCTGTTCGGTAGCGTCGCGCACAACGACAGGAACGGTTTGCAGCCCGATACGCTTGGCTGCCTGAAACCGACGCTCTCCGGCAATAATCTCATACTGGGCGCCTGCCTGTGTCACGACGAGCGGCTGCAGAATCCCATGTTCTTTAATCGATTGCGCCAACTCATCAAGTTTGGATTCATCGAAATTGAGGCGGGGCTGATGCGGGTTCGGTACGATTTTTTCAACGGAGATTTCCATCGCTCTCCCGTTGCCACCTTCTCCTGTCGTAGCCGAAAAAATAGATGCCGACGACGCAGATACGAGAGGCTGCGGAATCGACTGCGCTACCGCGGTCGCATGGAAAGGCGACGAAATTTCTCCATCTTCAGCTTTTTTTTTCGGCGGTATCAGCGAGGCCAATCCCCGTCCGAGACCATATTGTTGCGCCATAATAACAAAATCAAAGTTTAAAAATCAAAATGAAAAATGACAATTTAAAATGCAAAAAGATGAAATGTCAAAATTATTCCGAATTTTAATAATTTTTTATTTTGCATTGTCATTTTGATTTTTGATATTTACATTTTACATTTACTAGAGTACTTTCAGCTTCTTCTTCTCCTCTTCTTCCCATGCGAGTATTTCTCGTACCACTCCTTTGTACGCACGCGCACCCTTGGAAAAGGCATCGAAATCCAGAATAGATTTTCCGAAACTCGGAGCCTCGGCAAGACGCACCGAACGCGGTATCACGCTTTCGAACACCGGCCCGGGAAAATGTGTCCGCACCTCGGATACGACTTGCCGCGCCAGACGATTGCGCCGATCATAGAGTGTCAGTAATGCTCCCATAATTTTCAGATGCGGTTGCAAATTTTCACGTACCAACTCGATCGTACCGAGCAGCTGGCTGAGCCCCTCCAGCGCATAATACTCCGTCTGGACGGGGATGACTATCTCGTCAGAAGCGACCAAACCGTTGATCGTGAGCAATCCCAAAGAAGGAGGACTATCGATCAAAATATAATCGTAGTAGGATCGTATCTGACGCAAAACATTGTACAGACGGAACTCGCGATTCTCGATGTGTACCATCTCGATTTCCGCCCCTGCCAGATCCTGTGCCGACGGGATGATGTGCAGGTTTTCCGCGTCTGTCCGCAGAATGATTTCTTGTGGTGGCAGACCGAGGATCATCGCGTGATAGAGATTCTTTTTCAAACTCCGGGCATCGATACCCAGTCCCGAAGAAGCGTTGCCTTGCGGGTCCAAATCCACCAAGAGCACCTTCTTGCCTGCTTCGGCAAGATAATGGGCAACATTAATCGTCGAAGTAGTCTTGCCTACCCCGCCCTTCTGATTGACGAATCCGATGATCTTTGCCATAGATAGCTTGTAACCTGTAGCTTATGAGCCGGTAGACTTAAAGTGAAGCGCCGACAAGCATTCTTATACTTTCCCTCAGAAGCTAAAAAACTACCGCCTAAGAAGCTTTCGTTATTATAGTCCATTGACAAATGATTATCAATTTTCTATCCTGCTTCTATGTCTACGGACAGTCTGGGGCTCAACACAAAGGAAATGCCGAGGTGGTGGAATGGTAGACACACGGGACTCAAAATCCCGCGATAGCAATATCATGAGGGTTCAAGTCCCTCCCTCGGCACCCATAAAAAACAGCTCACCATCCGGTCAGCTGTTTTTAATTTTTCTTCAGAGCCGCATCGGTCACGCGAGCGAGGAGCGAGGCGACGGTCACAGGACCGACGCCGCCCGGCACCGGAGAAAGCCACTTCGCTTTGTTGACAACACTGGCGTGGTGTACGTCGCCGACGACTTTTCCGTCGAGATGACTGATGCCGCCATCGATAACGATACTCTCTGGAGCAAGCATCTCTCCCGTAATCAGATTCGCGATACCGCACGCGGTCACGACCACCCGTGCCGCTTGTGTTTTTTCTGCAATGATTTCCTTTTTTTCAGAACTCAGTATATACTCGCTTGCCAAGCCTTCGAGGGCGAGCGCTTGTGCCATAATTTTTCCCAGGAGATCAGAATTGGCTATGACCAGTCCTTTCTCGCCGATATAATATCCTCTTCCCGTACGCAGTAACTCGAGCATAGCGCGTGGAAATACCGGACACGCTTCGATATCCCCCGTAAAAAAACGCCGCAGAGTTTCCTCATGAAAACCGTCCGTGTCTTTGTTCGGATCGATACGCGCGATAATCTCATCCGTATCCAAACCTTCCGGAAGCGGCAGCTGCACGATAATCCCATGGATGTCACCGCGCTGATTGAGCGTATCGATACGCCGCGTGACGTCATCCGTAGCTGTCGCCGCAGGAAACAAGAATTTTTCAAAATAAATGCCGACGGCTTGCGCCGCTTTTTCCTTGAGATTCACGTACAGATGAGATGAAGTATCATCCCCTACCAGAATCACGGCCAGCCCCGGAGCGATGCCGGCTGCCGCGATCCGCTCTTGCGTTTCCGAGAGAATCTTATCGGCTATCGGTTTTCCATACAAAAGCGCCATAGATACGAAAGTAAAAAATCGTGAGTGAAAAGCGCCAAAATTACAGCGCGTCGAAATATTTCTGAGAAAATCGTTCCCATGCTTTTGGAAAAATATATTCGCAAACAACATACGTCGTGGCAGCCGCGATCGCCATGCTCCCGAAAATATCGGTAAAATGATGGATTCCCGCGAACACCCGCGAAGCACCCACCAGAAACGCTATGATGAACAGCGTGTTGCCGATCTTACGATTAAAAAGAAATATCACCGCCGCGACGGCACTCCCGAGGAGCGTATGATCCGAAGGGAAACCGTTGTCCGCATCGTGCGGCAAAAGCGGAGCAAATTGTCCGACGACGAACGGCCGCGGATCGTAATACAGCTGGCTCAAAATTTTTGCCGCTATGTACGTAAGCGGTAACGCGATGGCAGCGCACAGAATAATTTTCCAGCGCTGCTCTCTCGGTTGACGCCAGATATATGCGAGCGCGACAAGAACAATAAGCAGATAGAGATATTGCGCTCCAAAAATAATAATGGTTTCCATAAAATTGAAATAGTATTTTCCTAAAATTCTTGGAAAAATAATGGTTCAAAATAGCCTCAAAACAGCGTTCCGAACGGCTTGATATCGGCCAGCGGCGCGTGCTCTGTTTTGGCTGATTCCAACAGTTTCTTGTTACCGTGTAACTCAGCCAAATACTCCCAATTGCGGAATTCCGGATATTTTTCCAATTGTTTTTCCAGAATTTCCACTGTGACGCGCACATCTCCCGCTCCCGTATGAGCATTCACATGCTCCTTCCCGCAGTAGAGTTTGTACGCGGCACCGAGATTACGCGGCGCGAACATATCACGCACTTCCATTTTGTGATAGAGAATTTTCGCATCCAGCACTCTCTTCGATGTAAAATCGAAATTTTTCCCCACCGAGGAGAACTCGCCCTTGAGAAACGGCAGATCGAATCCCGTGATATTGAATCCACCGACATCCGCCCCCTCGAACATGCTCCACAGTTCATACGAGAGTTTGGCGAAACTCGGCGCGTCCGCCACGTCCTTATCATAGATGCCATTGATGCGGCTCGCTACTTCTGGAATCGGTTTCCCGGGGTTGATCCGCTGGCAATACGCCACGATTTCTCCGCTGGGCATGATTTTCTCGTACGCGATCTCAATGATCTTATCCTCCCCCGCAGCCAGCCCGGTCGTTTCCAAATCAAAAATAACTAGCGGACGATCAAGTGGTAAATATTGTGCTATAGTGGATCTCATACTGTGGCAAAAGATAACAAAAAAAACAAAGAATGTGCTTAGTGTAGCACTCTTTCAGAACTCTGCCTAGGCTCGATGGTTTCGGGAAATCGCTCGGGAGGTTTCGTCTTTTACCCTTCTGATCTGGGTCATACTCTATTCTACCGTCACGCTTTTTGCTAAGTTTCTCGGCTTATCGATGTCGTAGCCGCGTTCCACGGCGACGAAATACGCAAATAATTGCAATGGGATAACCGCTACAAGCGGCGTCAGCATCTCCAGCGTCTTGGGGACATAAATCACATCAGTCGCTTTCTTGGCGATGGCCGTATCCCCTGCCGTAGCGATGGCGAGGATTTTTCCACCTCGCGCGAGGATCTCTTCCATGCCGCTGATATTCTTTTCATAAACGCTGTCTTTGGGAATGATCATCAGAGATACCACCGATGCGTCGATGAGCGCGATCGGTCCGTGTTTCATTTCTCCCGTCGGATATCCCTGCGCTGGCACATAGGCGATCTCCTTGATCTTGAGCGCTCCCTCCAGCGCATTGGGGAAATTATATTTCCGTCCCAGATACAGATAGTGGGGCTGCTGGGCATATTTTTTGGCCAATTTTTTGATCTCTTTCACTTGCTCGAGCACTTTTTCTATGTCTCTCGGAATATTTTCGAGCTCTTTGATGATACGTTTCCCCATCACCAGAGACAGGCCCCGCTGGCGCCCCAAATACAGCGTAAGCAGCGACAAAATCGCCAGCTGCGAAGTGAACGCCTTCGTGGAAGCAACGGAAATCTCCGGGCCGGCATGACAGTACACGCCCGCATCTGTTTCTCGGGCGATCGTCGAACCGACGACATTCACGATACCGATCGTCAAAGCGCCTTTTTCTTTGGCCTCTCGAATCGCGGCCAACGTATCGGCCGTCTCGCCTGATTGCGAAATAGCGACAATGAGCGTTTTTTTGTCCAAGAGTGGCTTACGATAACGAAATTCCGAGGCCATCTCCACTTCGGTTGGGATGCCGGCGTATTCTTCGAGCATGTATTCGCCTACCAGACCAGAATGATAGGAAGTCCCGCACGAAACAATGATGATCCGATTGATGGAACGCAAACGCTTCTCTACCGTCCGCAGCCCACCGAGCCGTGCCCTGCCGTCCTCCGGCATCAGGCGTCCGCGCAGCGCGTCCGTAAAGCTTTGTGGCTGATCGAAAATCTCTTTCAGCATGAAGTGCGGATATCCGTTATGTTCGGCCACCGTTTTGTCCCACTCCAGTATCAATTCCTCTTTTTCTTTCTTCCGGCTCGAAAACGTTTTTACCGCATAGCCGTCCTTTCTGATCACGGCGATCTCGCCATCATCGAGGTACACGACGCGTTTCACGTCGCCCACCATCGCCGACACGTCGGACGCGATGAACATCTCCTCATGCCCGATACCGATGACGAGAGGGCTGCTCAGGCGGGCCACCAGCATCACTTCGGGATCTTTCGCCGAAATGGCGACGATGCCATAGGCTCCTTTCAGCTGCTTGAGCGTTTTCACGAAGGCTTCTTCGAAAGAAAGCGTTTTCATGTCCTCTTCCAAGAGATGAGCGATCACTTCCGTATCCGTCTCGGAGCGGAACTTGTGTCCTCTCTTTTCAAGGATATCTTTCAATTCTCGATAATTCTCGATGATGCCATTGTGCACCACGGCCACCGCTCCGGTGCAATCGACGTGCGGATGGGCATTCTTTTCCGACGGCTTGCCGTGGGTCGCCCAGCGCGTATGCGCGATACCGATACCGCCGGCGTACGTGCTGCCCTCCATTTTCGATTCCAGCATCGCCACCTTGCCGAGCGCTTTTATGGCCTTGATTTTTCCTTTTTCCAAAAATGCCACACCGGCCGAATCATAGCCGCGATATTCCAAACGCTTGAGCCCCTCGATGAGAAAATCCTTTGCTGGCCGCTTCCCGAAATAGCCTACGATGCCGCACATAGTATTAGAATTAAAATGTAAAAATCAAAATGAAAAATGACAGATAAAAATTCAAAGATTTTTCAAAATTCCCCATGCTTCCTTTAAGTCACTTGCGATATAATCACAAAATTCGTTCGGCCCTTCATGATAACGCCCTTCTTCGCGCTGTATACAAACCGTCCGTATTTTTGGGAAAACTCGCTTCACACTTTCAATAAAGTGTATTCTATCATCAAAAAACCAAGCGTTCTTCCCATCATCGTTGATCTCGCTTTGAAGAGCCTTCGCCTTGTCCTTATCTGTTATGATATTCCGCTCTATGAATTGTGAGATGCCGGTTCCTGAAATTTTAGTTGACTGGAAATCTGCGTCACCAAATGAAAGGATAAATATTTTATAACCGCTTTTTTTCAGTGATGATAGGAAGCCCTTTACGTCAGAAAAGAGAAATTTTTCCGTATCAGCAACATATATTCCTAACTCCTTCCGCAAACCCTCCTCATCGAAAGACAATTGTTTTCGTAACCTTTCAATATGCATCTCGCAAGAATAACACCACCCACCCACAGGAAACTCAGCCCTTATCTCCTGATACGATGCCCGAAATAATTCTTTCGAAATTCCGAACTCTTCAAAGATATCTTGCAAACCGTCAGAAAACGCACGCGTATTAAAAAGTAAGTCATCAAAATCCAAAAATATTTTCATAGAAATGCCGCGATCTGTTGTTGCGCTTTCTGCAGCGCTTCCGGGCTGCCGATCGGAAACCAGGTTTTGGTCCGCTCGACGGCGATGTCGTATTTGTCACGCATCTGCACCAGCGTCTGCGGCAACCCGAATTCCCTCTGTGATATCGGCACCAGCGGGTACTCGAAAAAATGCCTGTTGAGCACATAGGCTCCGGTATTGACGAGCGTGTATTCGGCGGGATGCGGTTTTTCGATGATCCTCACGAGCTTGCCATGAGCATCAGTTTGGAGCACTCCGAATTGGCTCGAATCCTCCATTTCGCAGGCGAGCACCGCGAGATCATGCCCGAGCATCCGCTCCAGATCTTCCCTGAGATACAGATCATCACCCATCAGGACCAGGAATTTTTCCCCGACGATATCTTTCATGAGATGGAGCGTCCCGCCCGTGCCATTCAATTCCCGCTGTTCCACATAACGGATGGGTTTCCCGCCGTAGGTCTCTCCGAAATACTCCCGGATCACCTCACCGCGATGGCCGATCACCAGAATGATCTCCGTGATAGCCTCCGGCAGCGTCTGCAAAGAATATTCCAATTTCGGCTTATTTTGAATCAAAAGCATCGGCTTGGGGATATTCTCCGTCAACTCCCCCATCCGCACTCCTCTCCCCGCCGCGAGAATAACGCACTGCATATCATTAGAAAAACAGAAGTTAAATCACCAAACTCAGAATCTTGTCCTGGATATAGATCACTTTGCGAATTTTTTTACCAGCAATATATGTTGCCACTTTCGGATCGGCCAAGGCCATGTTTTTCACTTCTTTCTCGGCGCTGCCCGTGGCCATCTGAAGAAGAGCACGCACCTTTCCGTTCACCTGTACCGCAATCGTTTGCATTTCATCCACGATTTTCTTCGCATCATACTTCGGCCACTGCGTCAGAAAAATCGATTTCTTCTCCCCCATAGCATGCCACAATTCTTCCGCGATATGCGGCGTGAACGGACTCAAGAGCAGCAAAAGAAGCTTGTAGTTCGTCGTTTGCAGCTCTTCTTCTTTCTCAAACGCATTGACAAGAATCATGAGCGCGCTGATGGCCGTATTGAATTTGAGGTCTTCGATATCTTCCGTCACTTTCTTGATCGTCTTATGAAGTAAGCTCTCTACAGTCTTATTTGTTAACTGTTTTTTGTTGACTGTTAACTGGCTCAATCGCCATGCCTTGTCCAAAAACCGCCGCAATCCGATCACGCTTCCCGTATTCCACGTTTTCATATCTTCGAGCGGACCCATGAACATCTCATAGAGACGGAGCGTATCCGCGCCGAGTTCCCCAACCACGATATCCGGATTCACCACGTTGCCGAGCGATTTGGACATCTTGCGCCCGTCTTCAGCGAGTACCATTCCCTGATGGCGCAGTTTCACGAACGGTTCATCGAATCGGAGGTAATCATATTTCGCCAAGGCCTTGGTGAAAAAACGCGCGTAAAGGAGATGCAGTACCGTATGCTCTGCCCCGCCCATATAGAAGTCCACCGGCAGATACTGCGCGAGCTTCTTCGGATCGGCAAACTTCTTGGCATTGTGCGGATCAGCGAAACGGAGATAATACCAGCTCGAGCATACGAAAGTATCCATCGTATCTGCCTCGCGGCGCGCTTTCTTACCGCACCCTGGGCACTTCACCCTCTGAAAGCTCTTGGAGCGTGCCAGTGGCGATTCTCCCGTCGGACGGAAATCCACATCCGTCGGCAATTTCACCGGCAGATCTTTCTCCGGCACCGGCACCGCGCCGCAGTCTTCACAATAAATGATGGGGATCGGCGCGCCCCAATAGCGCTGCCGCGAAATGAGCCAGTCGTGCAAACGATAGTTGATTTTTTTCTTGCCTAATTTTTCTTTTACGAGCCAGTTCGTCATCTGCTTACGCGCTGCCTCCGAAGTCAGTCCGGTAAATTCTCCGGAGGCAACCAAGAGACCGTCTTCCACAAAGCATTCGCCTGCCTTCTTTTTATCGAGCGCAATGACAGATTGCTTGATTTCAAGCTGATACTTCTTCGCGAACTCGAAATCGCGCTCATCGTGCGCCGGGACACCCATCACCACGCCCGTACCATAACTTCCGAGGACATAATCGGCGACATACACCGGCACCTTCTCGCCCGTGAACGGATTCACCGCCGCGATGCCTTCGAGTTCTACGCCAGTCTTTTCCTTGTTGAGCTCCGTCCGCTCCAGATCCGTCTTCTTTGCTGTCTTCTCAAGATACTTCTTCACCTCCCTGGCATTTTTTACTTTCAACTCTTCACTTTTACCTTGAAACAGTTCCTGAACTATTCTATGCTCAGGAGCTATAACCACGTACGTACAGCCGAAAATCGTATCTACTCGTGTGGTAAATACTTTTATGTCTTCCTCTGTATTCGCAATAGGAAACACCACCTCCGCACCTTCCGAGCGTCCAATCCAGTGTTTCTGTGCAGCCATAGTCGATGACGGCCAATCGATTTTTGCCAAACCGGACAGTAATCCGGAAACTTTTTTCCCGCTCTTCGATCGGGAATCTTCAACGAAATCTGTAATTTTGAAAAACCATTGCTCGAGTTCCTTCTGCACGACCTCCGTTCCACAACGATCACACTTACCGTCGATTACCTGTTCATTCGCAAGCACGGTCACATCCTTCGGACACCAATTCACATGCGCTTTCTTTTTGTACGCGAGACCGTTTTCGTACAGGAAGAGGAACATCCACTGCGTCCACTTGTAATATTCAGGGCTGGAAGCATTGATTTCCCGCTCCCAGTCATAGGAAAGTCCGATGGATTTGATCTGACGTTTGAAATTCTTGATTGACTCGATGGTTTTCTTGCTCGGATGAATACCGGTCTTGATAGCGAAGTTCTCGGCTGGTAGACCGAAGGCGTCCCAGCCCATCGGATGCAGCACACTGTACCCGTTCATCCGCTTGAATCGAGCATAAATATCCGTTGCCGTGAAATTTTCCACGTGTCCGACATGCAGACCATCGCCTGACGGATAGGGAAACATATCCAGGATATAGAATTTCCCTTTCCTGCCTTTCAACTGCGGATGACCGCTTTTCGCCCAGGCTTTCTGCCATTTCGCCTCGATAACCTTTGGATTGTATGCTTTTTTCATAAGACAGTCATCATATATCACTTTCTCACTCTACCCGAAAAACGGCTTTTTTTCAAGCAAAAACAGGTTTTTGAGAAACCTGTCATCTGCCATGAAAATGCTTTTTTTACCGCTCCGCCAAAGCCTTCAGAGTAACGTCCACCACCTTCTGCGGATCAGTCAGTGATTTGACGAGGTAATACTGCGCGCCACCAAGCTCACTCACTTGCTGAAACATGTCTTCATTATCGACATTGCTCAGTATGACAACCGGGATTTTCGCAAGATCCCCGTCGCTTTTCAGTACTTTCAGGACACCCAACCCATCGAGGATCGGCATCTGGATGTCGAGCAGTATGACATCTGGCCGTTCTTTTCTAATCACGGCCAACGCTTCTTCTCCGTCCCCGGCCGTCACGACGGTAAATCCTTCACGCCGAAATTTGGTACCATAAATGTCACGAATATCATCATTGTCATCCACGACACAGACTTTCTTTCCTTGTTTTCCCTGCTCTTGATGTTCTTCCATATTCGATGATATGCCTTTAAAGAAAAAATTACTTCGCCTCATCTTACATTGTCTCGCAAGAACCGTTTCTTCACATTATAGCTTACTCTCATAGTTGTTGGCCCAATATTGGACCCTCGCAGCATAATTTTTGCATGCCGCCACCCTGCCTGCATATGTTTCTTTCGGCTTGGATGTTCCACAATAATAAATCATCGACGCCGCCTTCTCCCCACCCTTACTCGTCGCTCCTCCTGCGGCTAGCTTCAAAGCCATCCCCATGACTCCATCAGTAATGCTCCACGGATCAGCTGGGTTGTGCCCCGTTTTGGCCGCAATCGTAGCTTTCCAACCACTCCACGTGCTGGGAATAAATTGAGCTACCCCCATAGCCCCTCCATAACCCCCGCTTTTCGGAGCACAGGATACTTTTTTATCATTCAAACTATAGCCCAAGTCCTTCATGATCGTTTTGAATATAGGAATATCATAACTGTGCATCCGGGTATTCTTGTACGTGCAGCCGCCGGTAAAGCGCCCGAGGTTCGTTTCCACCACCAATTCTCCCAAAAGAAAATCCTTACGAACACCCGTAGCGTTCGCAGCGATTTTTGCGGCGTCCTGTATATCTTTGGCCGTGATGCTTTCGCCCAAAAAAGATGACAAATCCTTCCGTAATTCCGCGAGCTTATCATTCAATTCCGCGATGGTCGCCTGCTGATTTTCGAGATCATCTTGCGTCTCTATTTTTTCCACCACTAGCACCTGCTTCTGCTTGTTCTTGATAGACAGCAATGCCGCATGATCCGCTTTGACATTCTCGAGAGAACGCTTCTCATCGGTGACTTTTCCCCGCATTTCACTGATATCGCGAATCACTTCCTGCATCTTTTCCTGCGTCGAAAACAATCCATCATTTTCCCGGAAAAAACCCATGAGATCATTTCCGATCAAAATCACCTCAGGCAGCGGGACGTTACCATTGGCATACAGCTCTTGGATGAGCCCCGTCAATACATGCCGCTCCAGCACGAGTTGCTGCTCGAGGTTCGTAATCTCCTGCTCCTTCTGCCCTATGGTCTGTTCCGTTTGATTGAGTAGATTCTGCACCTTGAGGATCAGCTGCTGCGTGGACGTCAGTGAAGAATTGATCTGATTCAAATCTTGTTGCAAAGCATCCCCTTTCTTGATCGCGGACTTATATTTTTGCTCATATTTAGCTATTTCAGATTTTTGATCATCTATGCAGGCAGCGTCGCAATTATCCGACTGAGCCGAGACAAAGGCATGTTTTACCGGCACCACAAACAGAAGAGCCACAAAAACCCCTCCGAGGACAGCAACAAATACTCTGCGTGTTATTTTTAACATGTAGAAGCATTATACCATACGCCCTGCCGTCCTTTTTGATAAGCATATCGGATTCCCTCTAACGGGCAAATCCGAAAAAACAAACGGCTCTCTCATCGGTGGAGGAGCCGCCTTTTCTTTTCTCTCACGAAATATCTCGCGTCCGATATACGTCTTTTCTACTCATCAGGTTCGGCTTTCGCCTTCACGACACCATCTTTCACTTGTTTGTGGATCGCTTTTTCGATTTCCTTGCCGATCTTCGGATTCTCCTTGAGGAAGGCCTTGGCAGACTCGCGTCCGGCACCGAGCTTCACTTCGCCGAAGATGAATGAATTGCCGGATTTCTTGACCGCGCCATACAATACGCCGGCATCGAGCAGATCGCCTGAAAAAGAAATGCCTTCGTTGTACATGATATCGAATTCCGCCGTCCGGAATGGAGCCGCCACCTTGTTCTTTACCACTTTGGCTTTGACGCGGTTACCAACGACTTCCTCGCCGCGCTTGATCTGGGCGCTGCGTCGTACCTCGATACGCACCGAGGAATAGAATTTCAGAGCCTGTCCCCCTGTCGTCGTTTCCGGATTGCCAAACATCACACCGATCTTCATACGGATCTGGTTAATGAAAATAACCACCACGTTAGATCGAGCGATGATGGCCGTCAATTTGCGGAGCGCTTGCGACATGAGGCGCGCTTGCCGTCCGACATGATGGTCTCCCATTTCACCCTCGATTTCGGCTTTCGGTACCAGGGCAGCCACGGAGTCAACCACGATCACATCCACCATATTGGAGCGCACCAGGGTCTCCACGATATCCAGTGCCTGTTCACCATTATCCGGCTGGGAAATAAGCAGATCATTTATGTTCACGCCGATCCGCTTGGCATATTCCGGATCCAAAGCGTGCTCAGCATCCACGAAAGCAGCGATACCGCCCACCTTCTGAGCGTTGGCAATGATATGGAGCGACAAAGTCGTTTTTCCGGATGATTCCGGACCATAAATCTCTACGACACGCCCGCGCGGAACGCCTCCGATACCCAACGCGATGTCGAGTGATACGGAACCGGTCGGGATGACTTCGACATCCACCTTGCGTACATCGCCGAGCTTCATCATCATTCCCTCACCAAATTTCTCCTGGATGGCGTCCAAAACCGTATTGATCTTGCTTTTTCCCTCGCCGGCTGCCGCCTGTTTGATCTTGGCCATATATTTTTTACTTTATAAACTTTTTAACTTTATTCATCCTGTAAAATAATCTGCTTGGGCAAATTCCTGCGAAGCAGGATTTCACAGGGTAAACTTTCCGGCTTGATAAACTTTATGAACTTTCTCACTTGCTTGTTTACTCTTCTTACATACTAACACACACAACATACCGCGTCTACTCCTACCTACCGGCTGAGGTAAATATGACGCCCGTTTTTGATATTTTTTCGCTTCCCAAAGGGATTTCCTCTGCCGCCCCATTGAAACGTACAAACGTCCTTGCGGCGTTTTCTGAAGTAATTTTTATCGTATTTTTCGCCTCTGCCGTTTGCAAATCACCAACCTTCAGAATACCATTGAACACGACGACACCATCCGCTTCCACGGTAACCTGCGTCGGTGCATCGCGCATCGAAATATCCACCCGAAAGGTCTCTGCAATTTTCTTTTGAGTCAGATCCTCCATACTCCTCTCTGATGCCTGCGGTGTATAACTGGATTCGAGAGAAAGCGTTTCTGATTTTTCCTTATCAAAACGATTGACGGAGATGACAGTCACCGTATTGAGCCCCGCCTGCAGAATCAGCTTGTCAGAAAAGTCTCCATCGCTGCCGACAAACACTGTCTGATTATTGATAGAAACGCGCGCGCCCTTGTCTGTCTTACCTTGTACGACGACTTCATTCGACGCTATTTTCGTACCGCTAACCGGGCTGAGAATAATCAAGCGCGGCTCTCCGGCGAATGTCTGAAATTCACGGAAGAGATACAGGAACGCTCCGCCTACCAGCAGAAAAATCATGGCGATCACGAGTGAGCGCGGCGTGATCACGAGAGAAGAAATATCCAAATGTTTTACATTGAAAGTCTTTTTCAGGGTCTCCTGACTAAGATTCGCCTGAATATGTCGTTCCCGCTCATAGAGTTTGATAAAGGCCTGCTCATCGATATTCAGATACCGTGCGTAACTCCTGAGGAATCCACGCACGTAGACATCCGCCGGCAGCTTGTGGTACTCACCATTCTCGAGATACTCCAAATATTTCACCTGAATTCTCGTCGCCTTGGAAATTTCGGACAAGCTCATCCGGAGATCCCCCCGAAGCTTTTTCAATTTCTCACCGAGCGTCAGTGATTCGACTTTTTTCCGCGTAAAACCATCTTTCATATACTCGCTTTTTAGCTTCTTAGCTATTTAGCTTCTTAGCTATTTAGCTTCTTAGCTATTTAGCTTCTGCCACCATTCTATCTCTCTACAAGCTACCAACTAAAAGCTATAAGCTGTTCAAAGTTGCCATTTGTCGCGGTCGCCCTGATCCGTCAGAGGATCATCGCCATACTGTTTCGCATCCTCATCTGCTGCCGGGAGAGTATCCGCACTGCCGTCTCCTTTGCTCAAGAGCACCGTCTTCTTCCCGTTTACCATGCCTACCACGCCATTCTCTTCCAAAAGTCGCATGAGACGAGCCGCGCGCGGATACCCGACGCTGAAAGCGGTTTGGAACGACGTCGTCGAGGCACGTCCCGTTTGCACGGTGAGCTCTTTGGCCTGCTCATAGAGAGTGTCTTCTTTCGATCCGCCGTCCAGTTCATTCATCGCCTCAGTGATGTCCGCCGCCTTATCATCCCCATCAAGCTCTCCACCTATTTCATCTTCTCCAAGATTTTCTTTCTGATTACGCCAGAAAGTGGTGACACGTTTCACTTCATCATCCGACACGAATACGCCTTGAATACGTTTCAGTTCCGTCCCTTCAGAGGGAGAATACAACATATCCCCATTGCCCAAAAGCTTCTCCGCTCCTCCGGCCGCGAGGATAGTACGCGAATCAATCTGTGATTTCAATTGAAACGCGATGCGCGTCGGGATATTGGATTTGATCAAGCCGGTAATGACCGTCACTTCCGGACGCTGTGTCGCCAGGAGCAAATGAATACCGATGGCCCGTGACTTGGCAGCCAAACGATTGATCAGCGCCTCCACTTCCTTCCCATGCATCGACATCAGATCTGCCATTTCATCGATGACAATGACCAAATAGGGCAGGTTCAGGAACGGCTCTTTGGTCACTTTTCCTGTTTCCGCATCCACCACCGTCTTGTGTTCGCCTAAGAGAGCGCGCTCACGATACGCGACGATATCCCGCGCGTGCGCCTCTTCCAAAACTTTGTAGCGGTGTTCCATTTCGCCGACCGCCCAGCGCAGCGCGTTCACCACCTTCTTCATGTCTACGATCACGTCTGTCTGTAAATGAGGAATCCCTTTGTAGATAGAGAGTTCCACGCGCTTCGGATCCACCAGAATCAGTCTAAGGTCTTCGGGAGAATTCTGATACAGGAGAGAAAGCAGGAAAGTATTGATACACACGCTCTTGCCTGATCCCGTCCGCCCCGCGATGAGCAGGTGCGGCATCTTACGGAGATCAGCCAACACATGCTTGCCGGCGACATCCTGCCCCATAACCAGCATCAGATCCGATTTCCGTTCGCGGAATTCCTTGCTCTCGATGATCGCCTTGAGACGGACAGTGGCGACGGTTTTATTGGGAACCTCGATGCCGATGAGCGCTTGACCGGGGATCGGAGCTTCGATGCGGATGGACTTCGCGGAAAGAGCCAGCGCCAGATCGTCCGAAAGCGTCGTGATACGCGAAAGCTTTACGCCGAAAGCCGGACGAAACGTATATTGAGTCACGGTCGGACCGATGAGCGCTTCACCCGGTTCTACCTCTATACCGAAATACTTGAGCGTGCTTTGGACAATATGTTTGTTCCGTTCCGTATCGCCACCGGCGGCCTGTCCCATCGTCGATTCCATCAAATCCACTGATGGCAGTTCCCAGTGTATATGGCCGCGACGCCGCGTCTTCCTCGGACGGATGAATGCCGGCACCAAGACCGTCTCATCCGAGCTGTCTTCTCCTTCTGCTGCGCTCGCCGACAGGCTCTCGTCTTCCTGAAATTCCAAATGGCGGATGTTATTGGCTGCCAAATTCATATGCTCTTCCGCTGGGGCTCCTTCGCTGCCTGTCGCCGCCACAGGAGCGGGCTCAAGCTTTTCTTCCAGGGGTACCGATCCGCTGACAGCCGTACCATCAGAAACGATGGTTTCTTTTTCTTTGGGACGCAATTTTTCCTGCAACCGTTCGAAGGAATGGATCAGCGACATATTGAACGACGCGATCATACCGATAATGAAGAGCGCGATCAGAATGATAGTGCCGGCTGCCTTGCCGGTGAAGTTCGCCAGCACGGAGGCAAAAGCGAAGCCGATGTATCCCCCGCCCTGTCCCGCCCGGGCTATCTTGAGGAGTTCTTTCGTTCCCTCTCCGCTGTACAGGTGAAACAATCCCAGCACAGCGAAAAAACCGAGGATCAGCCCGATAAAGCGCACGGCATCCGCCAGAGTCGTTGTCCGTCGCTTGAGAAACATCAGCCCCGCACTCACCAAGAGGAGCGGGAGTAGCCACTTCCCCCATCCGAGGAGCATGCCGAGCCCCGTGTCGAGCCATCCTCCCAAGACGCCCGCCGTATCGAAATAGGCCAAGAGAAAAAGCAGGGAAAGGGCAAACAAAAAAACCGCCGCGATGCTCCGTTTGGCATCGCTGTGGAGAATATCTTCGAATTTGAATCCATCATCTTCCGGCTCTACCGGGACCTTTTTTTTCCGCCCCATAATTGGATATTCATTTTAGTAGTATATAAGGAAAGTATACCACGAACAATCCTCTCTTTTCAAAAAAACACCTTCCTTTGTATAAGGGGTGTTTTGGAGAAAAGACATACGCAACGATATCTTTACCGCTCTAATACCAGAAACTTGTAATCAGATTTCCAGTGTTCGTTTTTCCCGAACGTCAGATCCAGATAGAAGGTGATATAGTCGCCGCTTTTTGTCCACGTTCCGGTAGGCCATTTGCCCGTAGATTGTCCGCTCGTGACGCCTACCGTATCATACTTGGTACAAAATCTTTCTTCAATCTGATCCTTCACCGCATCGTGGCATTTGGTCAAATCAAACACCATCGTTTCGAGCTGTCCTCCTCGTTCATTATAGAAACGTTCCGAATTATCCGCATCGGGCGCGCACTCGATCGGCTGATCAGCAAAGACATATTCTTTGATCGGATCATACGCCATGCGAGCCTCGAGAGGACACTCCGTAGCCGCTTCGACTTTGGTCAAGAAGATGGTTCCGAAACCATATGTATCATTCCTGTAGATGTTCGGATCAGTGACGCTTTCTGGCCGCGGTGCCGGACTGGCCACTCTCGAAGCGGGTGGTTCTATCCCTGATAATGGAACGCACGCCACTATCTCGATACTTTGCTTCCCGATCAGAAACAACAGTATGGCGATACCCACAAGAGCGATAAAAATAATTCCGATTCTCCCAAAGCGAATGTTTGAATACATAATTTTTATTATCAAACGAGTGAGCGCACGTATCAAATAATGAACACCATTGGATATTCAAAACTTTTGAGGAATGCTTCCCTCACTCAATATTTTTTATCAGTATACCATATCCTGTAAAAATATAAAGCAACCCTGCCTCTCGGAAGAGGCAGGGTTGCAGTCAGGCACATGCAAAGGAGACTGACTTAGGCTCGCGGTTGTCCTGGTTCGCGGTAACCGGTACCGGCTGGGATGAGGCGTCCGATAATGACGTTCTCTTTGAGACCGCGCAAGCGATCTTCTTTGCCGGCGACAGCCGCGTTGATGAGAACACGCGCCGTTTCCATGAATGACGCCGCAGAAAGGAATGATTCTGTGGAAAGCGCCACCTTGGTAATGCCCAAGACCATCGATTCGCCGATCGCCTCACGACCCTTGGCCGTCAGAGCGCCTTCATTGGCTTCGAGAAATTGGTCTTTCTCGACGATATCGCCCGGAAGGAGGAGAGTATCCCCCGGATCCATCACGCGGATACGCGACAGCATCTGACGGATAATCACTTCGATATGCTTGTCATTGATGCCCTCGCCTTGAGCGGCATAAATCTCTTCGATTTCACGGATGATATAGCGATGCACCGCCTCTTGTCCCATGACGGTGTAGAGCTTGCGCAAGTCGAGATGACCTTCAGAGAGTATCGCGCCGACACCGACGAGATCCCCTTCCTTGACGCGCAACGCCACATTGGCAGGCGCCTGATATTCATAGAGTTTCTTGTCTGTTCCTTCCACGGTGATCTTCACCACCTTAGCATTATCTTTGACGATCGTTTTCACCTGTCCGTCCGCTTCGCATAGGATAGCTTCCGTTTTCGGCACGCGCGCCTCGAAAATTTCTTCCACGCGCGGGAGGCCTTGAGTGATATCGGATCCGATAACGCCACCAACATGGAACGTACGCATCGTCAGCTGTGTCCCCGGTTCACCGATGGCTTGCGCGGCGACGACTCCGACTGAGGCGCCGAGTTCTACGAGCGCGCTCCGGCCGAGATCGATACCATAACACAAGCGACAGACGCCGCGACGGGATTTGCACGTGACCAGAGAGCGGATTTTCACTTTGGGAATATTCTTGCTTTCGATTTCCTTGCCCTGCTCTCTCGAGATGATAGCGCCCTTCTTCACGATCACGGCTTTGGTGGCCGGATCCTTGAGAGCCTCGATGGCCGTGCGGCCTTCCACGCGAGCGGCATAGCTATGACCGATGGCATCGGAATCTTCCCGATAGAGATACACGCCTTCCGTATCGGCACAGTCTTCTTCACGGACGATGATATCCTGTGCCACATCGACGAGACGCCGCGTCAGATATCCGGCAGTCGCCGTACGAAGAGCCGTATCAGCCATGCCTTTCCGCGCACCATGAGTGGAGATGAAATACTCGAGAACATTGAATCCTTCCTTGAAGGAGCTCTTGACTGGCAGCTCGATCGTTTCGCCGGTCGGTCCAGCCATCAGGCCTTTCATACCAGTCATCTGAACGACGACGGATTCGGATCCGCGCGCTTTGGAATACACCATGGCATACACCGGGCCTTCTTTGTCGAGCGATGCGCGTACCGCATCGGTGATGCGATTCTTGGTTTCGTTCCAGATTTCAATCACCCGGTTACGGCGCTCTTCGTTGGTGAGGAGACCGACATTGTACTGATCTTTCACTTCTTTAACCCGGACTTCCGCATCGGTGATGAAAGCTGTTTTTTCCTTCGGCACGATCAGATCATCCATGCCCCAACTGATACCGGAGCCGGACACCGCACGGAATGAGAGATCTTTCAAACGATCAGCGAACAAGGCGGCTTCGTCCTGTCCAAGCGTCTCCAAGATGCGGGACATGATAGCTTTCAGATCCTTCTTCACCATCTCTTCATTGAGGAAGCGGAGGCTTTCCGGAAGAATATCATTGAGGAGAATCCGTCCCACGGACGTCTCGATGAGCTTACCCTCCCACAAGAGCTTCACGGCCACATTGACGGCGACGATATTGTTCTGATAAGCGAGAATCGCTTCATCCATCGATCCGAAGGCTTTCCCTTTGCCTTTGCCTTCCGCTTTGATATGGGTGAGGTAATACATGCCGAGCACCATATCCAAGGTCGCGGTCACGATCGGTTCACCGGAGGCCGGTTTCAGGAGATTTTTGGAAGACAACATGATCGTCGCGCTTTCATGGCGGGCCTGATCGGTCAGCGGCACATGGACAGCCATCTGGTCGCCATCGAAGTCGGCGTTGAAGGCGGAACACACCATCGGGTGCAGGCGGATCGCCTTGCCTTCGATGAGCACCGGCTGGAAGGCCTGGATCGAGAGACGATGGAGCGTCGGGGCGCGGTTCAGGAGGACGTAGTGATGTTCGATGATCTGGTCGAGAATTTCGTACGCCTCTTCTGTTTCCGCGTCCACCATGCGACCGGCTGTCCGGACGTTGTGGGCGAGCTCTTTCTCGATGAGTTTATTGATGATGAATGGTTTGAAGAGTTCGAGAGCCATTTTCTTTGGCAGACCGCACTGATGGAGCTTCAATTTCGGTCCAACCACGATGACCGAACGTCCGGAATAATCCACCCGCTTGCCGAGCAAGTTCTGACGGAAGCGTCCCTGCTTGCCTTTCAATGCATCTGCCAGGGAACGGAGGGCTCGTCTTTGTCCGGTCGAAGCGGCCGTCGAAGCCTGTCCGCGGCGAGCGCTGTTGTCGAAGAGGGCGTCTACCGCTTCCTGCAGCATTCTTTTCTCATTGCGGGTGATGACTTCCGGAGCGCCGATCGCCATCAGCTTCTTGAGACGGTTGTTACGGTTGATAATCCGACGATACAGATCGTTGAGATCGGAAGTCGCGAAACGGCCGCCATCGAGGGCGACCATCGGACGCAGATCCGGAGGGATGACCGGGATCGCCGTCGGGAGCATCCATTCGAAACGCAGACTGGCTTTCTCGAATCCCTGATAAACCTTCAAACGCTGGAGTAATTTCTTCTGATCGATCGATTCATTTTCTGACAATTCTGCCTTCAAGACTTTGAGCTGCTTCTTGATATCGATCTTCTCCAAAATCTTGCGGACGGCTTCCGCACCGATACCGGCAGTGAAAACTTGTCCGAAACGGCTCGACAGATTGAAATAATCCACTTCGGAGAGGATCTGATACGGACGCAGATTGCGCATCTCTTCTTTCGTCGTGCGATACTGTTCCTTCAATTCCTCAATGGACTCCTCGTAGACTTTCGTTTCTTTGCCGCTGCCTTTCAGTTCTTTCTGCTTGTTCTTGTATTCTTTCTCCAGCTGTTCGAGAGATTGGGTCTTCAAAGCCTCATTCACTTCCATGATGATATAGGAAGAGAAATAAATCACCCGTTCGAGATCCTGCGGAGAGATACCCAAGACAAGACCGATCTTCGAAGGCACGCCCCGCAAAAACCAGATATGCGACACCGGCGTCGCGAGCTTGATATGACCCATCCGTTCCCGCCGCACGATGGAGCGTGTCACTTCGACACCGCACTTATCGCAGACGATCCCGTTATAACGAATCCTTTTATACTTTCCACAATAACACTCCCAGTCTTTGGAAGGACCAAAAATCTTCTCACAAAACAACCCATCCGGTTCGTAGCGCTGTGTGCGATAATTGATCGTTTCCGGCTTGGTGATTTCACCGTGTGACCATTCGAGAATCTGGTCCGGGCTCGCGAGTGTCAGACGGACGCTGTCGAAATCACTCACTTTCGTAATATTTTCCATAGTTTTGAATATTGACTTGGATAGAAATAAAAAGTAAGAAAGTTGGGGGTTAGACGGTATCGATAACGGCTGCGGGAGCAGCGTCATCCGATTCCGTTTTCACTCCCTTGAGTTCGACATTGAGACAGAGACCCTTCAGTTCATTGATGAGAACATGGAAAGAAGCGGGAAGGTTCGGACTCTTGATCGGCTCGCCTTTGATGATCGACTCGTAAGCCTTGGAGCGGCCCAACACATCATCGGATTTGATAGTCAGCATTTCTTGGAGGGTATAGGCGGCACCGTAGCCTTCGAGTGCCCACACTTCCATTTCGCCGAAGCGCTGTCCACCGAACTGCGCCTTGCCGCCGAGCGGCTGCTGGGTGATGAGAGAATAGGGCCCGATGCTTCGCATATGCAGCTTGTCTTCGATCAAATGGTTCAGTTTCATGATATACATCACGCCCACGGTCGATTCGTTATCGAAGGGTTGGCCGGTTTTGCCGTCAGTCAATCTGATCTTGCCGTTTTCCGGAAGACCAGCTGCCTTCAGTTCTTTCTTGATATCTCCTTCTGATACTCCATCCAGAGCCAAGCTCGCCACTTTGTATCCCAGTGTTTTGGCGGCCCATCCCAAGTGTGTCTCGAGAATCTGACCGATGTTCATACGCGAAGCCACACCAAGCGAGTTCAGCACAACGTCCACTGGAGTTCCGTCAGGCAGGTATGGCATATCTTCAGCTGCAGCAATATAGGAAATGACGCCTTTGTTACCGTGTCGTCCAGCCAGCTTGTCACCGACGGAAATCTTGCGCATCTGCGCGACCGATACTTGAATCTGCTGAAAGACACCCATCGGGAGTTTGTCACCGCGTTCACGAGAGAAAATTTTCACATCCACTACCTTGCCGTGTTCACCATGCGGCAGATACATCGAAGAATCTTTCACGTCACGGGACTTTTCACCGAAAATAACGCGGAGCAGTCTTTCTTCTGCCGTCAGATCACCCTCGCCTTTCGGGGTGATTTTCCCCACCAAGATATCGCCGGAAGAAATTTCCGCACCGATCCGGATGATGCCGTTCTCGTCGAGGTTTTTCAAGCGATCCTCACCGATATTGGGAATATCCCGCGTCACGACTTCAGGCCCAAGCTTGGTATCGCGCACGTCGATCGAGAAATCCTCGATATGGATCGAACTCCAGCGATCACCCTGCACCACTTTTTCAGAAACGATGATGGCATCTTCGTAGTTGTATCCGTTCCACGGTACGAAGGCCACGACCATGTTCTGACCCAAGGCGAGTTCGCCGTGATCCGTCGAGGCACCGTCCGCGAGCATCTCGCCTTTCTCAACCACCTGACCCTTCGCGACGCGTGGCACCTGGTTCATACTGGTGAAGGCGTTGGACTTTTCGAAGCTCTGCAGGAGATATTCCGTATCAATATGATCTTTCTTGGCACCAGCCGGAGCCTTGGAGCGGACGATGATGTGGTTGGCATCGACGGTGATCACTTCACCAGCCATCATGGCCAACACCACTTGTCCCGAATCACGCGCCGCCTTGTCTTCGATACCGGTACCGACAATCGGCGCTTCCGGTACGACACAGGATACCGCTTGGCGCTGCATGTTCGATCCCATAAGGGCACGGTTGGCATCATCATGCTCGACGAAAGGAATCAACGCTGTGGCGATAGAAATACACTGCTTCACGGAAACATCCATATAATCCACCACTTCCGCTTCGATGGTTTCCGGATGACCTTTCACGCGAGCCTCTACCATAGACTGCACGATAGTGCGATGCTCGTCGATTTCCACGCCGGCGTGAGCGACGATCTTCCTGTCTTCCACGATGGCATTCAAATATTCGATATCGAGAGTCACGAATGGTTTCACTTTGACCGTCTCGCCTTTCTTTTTATCAGCCACTTTCTTGGCCGTTTCCTCTGACAACAGTTCGCCGATTTTCGCCACACCGGCTACGTCTTCAGCCAGGATGCGGTTCACCAGCTCTTCTTTGGTGGCAAGCACTTCTTTTTTCACGATCAGATACGGGGTCTCCAGAAAACCGTACTCGTTCACGCGAGCATAACTGGCTAAGTGGCCTACTAGTCCGATATTCGGTCCTTCCGGCGTTTCAATCGGGCAAATACGACCATAGTGTGAATGATGGACGTCGCGCACTTCGAAACCGGCGCGTTCACGTGTCAGACCACCAGGACCCATAGCCGACAAGCGTCGCTTGTGCTCGAGCTCAGCCAGCGGGTTCACCTGATCCATAAACTGTGACAGCTGGGAACTGGAAAAAAATTCTTTCACGGCGGCTGCCACCGGACGAGGATTAATCAGTTGTCCCGGCACTACCGTTTCCGGATCGCAGGTGCTCATTCTATCCTTGATATTGCGCACCATGCGGTACATGCCGACACGCAGTTTGTTCTGAATCAATTCGCCCACGGCGCGCACACGGCGGTTACCGAGATGATCGATATCGTCCGGCCGCCCTTCCGGATCGTTATTGAGACGCATGACTTCCTTGATGATCAACACCAGGTCATCGGTATTCAAAATGCGGTTCTCTTCCGTGTCGGCGCGCTCAATAGAGAGGCGCTGATTGAGACGGTAGCGACCGACGGCACCAAAATCATAACGCTCGAAATTGAAAAACATCGCGTTGATCATTTGCCGGGCGTTCTCCTCGGTGGCGAGATCGCCTGGACGGAGACGCTTGTACACTTCTCGATAAGCTTCGCCCTGATTCTTGGCTGGATCCTTGAGGATAGTCGCTTCGATATATTTGCTTTCTTCCGGTTCAGAAAATTCCGCATGGATACGCTTCTCATCGAAACCGAATGCCTTGAAAAGCCCCGTGATCGGGAGCTTGCGCTTGCGGTCTATCTTGACGGAAATCACGCCGTCCATGTCCGTTTCGATTTCCAGCCAGGCTCCGCGATTCGGAATGATCTTGGCTCCGAACAACTTCTTCCCCTTCTGATAGTCCATGGTGAAAAACACGCCCGGGGAGCGGATCAACTGAGACACCACGACGCGCTCAACGCCGTTGATGATGAACGTGCCGCGTTCGGTCATGATAGGAAAATCTCCCAGATAAATTTCTTGTTCCTTGACTTCGCCGGTCTGTTTCATGAGCAGCGTCGCCTTGGCACGGAGCGGTGCCTCGTAGGAAATATTCTTGTTTTTGGCCACCAAAGCGCTATATTTCGGCTCATCCAGGTAGTAGTCCTGTATCGTCAGCTCCAAGTCCTTGCTGGTGAAGTCCGTAATAGGGTTGATTTCCGAAAACAGCTCCTTCAGTCCCTTGTCCCAGAACCACTGATAGGAGTCTGTCTGAACTTCGATCAGGTCCGGCAGAGAGACTGTAATCCGATTATTGAAAAATCGCCGTTTGGAGAGAGAAGATTCTTTACCAAAAGAATCCTTCACCCGCAATGCTTTCTCTTTGCTGGACATAAAAAGACACTCATTGTGGAACTCCTTGCTTCAAAACTGAAACAAGTAGGACAAATGAGATTATCGGATAAAACTATTTGATTGTGGATTGGGCACCTGTCCTCTCCATTGTGTTGGAAAATGTTAGCTTCTTTCGATTAAGCAACCATCCCAACTCGGTCTCGCCATCCAGACCTTTCACCCACAGGCGATACGAGACAGAAAAGTTCTAGAGTCTGTTGAAAAAATCCTTACCCTCACGGAAGAGACCCTCTCAACAGACCCTACTTCTACAAAATGAATACAACTGATTGTAACAAGCTTCTTTTTCATTGTCAAATGAAAACCAAAAAATGGCTCCAGAAGGCCTTTGTACTACAAAATATATCCGTTGTTTTTTGGATGCATCAAAATCTTTTTCCCGCCTGGCTGAAAATTTCAGTGCCGGCTGGTTACTTTTGATTCACTCCAAAAGTATATACCCTTTTGACCGTTTCCGCAATCCGCATCGAAGTATAGTTTTCCGGAACCTCCGAATCGATCACGAAATCACTCACCTGCTCGGGTTGCAGATTGCTTTCTGCGAGCAAACCGGCTATCCCCTCAAACAATCTCCGCCCCATATCCCGCCCTTCCTGCCACTCTTTCGCAGACACAACTTCATTTCCCTTCATCAAAGAGAGCTCGCTTTTTTCTTTTTCAATTTTCAGATGAAATGTATACATATATTACTTCAACTTCTTCCAAAAGAGAGGGTTTTACTTTTTTCTTAATTCATTTTTTGTGATTCTCTATAGATCTCTACCTGCCGCTGATACTTCTCATAAGCAGCCTTCACCTTCTCCTGTCCCGTAGCAGAACTGACAAGCTCTTTCGAAAGTTTATTCAACTCTTCAACTGGGAGACCCGATCCATTAGGCGACCATTGCGCTATCTTATCTCTTACTTCAGGGGTGAATATCTCATCAAAAGCATCACTCAGCTCGCTTTCATCAAGATCCACGCCTAACATATATCCTTGCTTGATCGAGTCCCAAACAACATCTCTAGGAACGTCCAAGCTTGCTGACAGCGTCTCTATCATAATATCAACCATAGCTCGCTCACCAATATACCCTTCGCCGTACTGCGTTCCAGCATGATCCAAGAAAAACTTCTTCTCCCCCGTCCTTTTCAGATACTCGTCATATACTTCTTCACCGATTTTATCCGTAACGGCCTCATTAAAAGGCAGATGCCTGACGTTAAATCCTCCTTTTTCAATTCCTTCCATTTGATATCCGGAAGAATTATCAACCTTTTGTCTTCCGAAAAAGAAAGATTTCATCTGTTTTTTCAGGCGCTCGATTTTTCCTTCCTCTCTCCTGATATTTTTACTGATAGCATGGGTTTGCTCATGCATGAAAGTGCTCAGGATATCCGCTCGCAATCTTCCGCGAGTGAATTGTTTCTCGCTTCTCCATTCGCGCGAGTGAAACTGACGAGAGCGTATGGCCCAAGGAGAGAAGTCCGCACCGATGGTTATTCTCTTTTCAACCGAGTTAGATTCCCCGCCAGAATAACCGACGACTTCGATATTCTCAAGAGGAATAAGCTTGGGCTCCGACTGCAAACCTGACTTACGATACATCTCAGAAAAAATATCCTGCATTACTGAGAAATCTACCTTTTCCAAGACTTTCTTCGCTTCAACAAGACGCTCTCCTGGATCCAAATCAACCTTATCATTCTCTTCCGTCGATTTTTCTGGCAACTGTCTGATCCTTTCCAAAACCACGACAACCTCTCTTTCTGCCTCTTCCTGCGCCTGCACAGATTCCTCTATCGTGTCTTCCTCTTCTTCTGGAATATTTTCAGGAGGACGAACACCACTACTCTCCAGTACATGACGAGTTTTTTCATTTTCTATCGAAGTCATCTGCTCAAGGTGTGGCATAGCTTTTATTTTAATTTCTTCCAATCGAAATTCCAAGGATCCGTCTTGCGGTCGGGGGCGATATCACTGTGACCGACGACAGATTTGATAGGATACTGCTGCTTGAGTGACGCTATCAGATCATTGACCGCACTATACTGTGCGTTCGTGAACTGTCCCGTTTGCGTATTGATCATTTCGATGCCGAGAGAAAAATCATTCACATTTGTTCGGTTGTCCGGCATTTTGCTCACACCGGCATGATAGGCGATGTTTTTGTCTGCCACCAGGCGATAGATCGTCCCCTTGCGGTCTATCAGATAATGCGCACTCACTCCATAATCTGCGTATTCTTTGATGACGCCGCTCACCAAATACGGATCGACGCCATTCAGATCATATGAGGAATGGAGCACGAGAGTATCGATGGTACGCGCCTTTTGCGGCACGGAAAAACCGGATTTCATCAAACGATCAACGATAGAGAAAGGTTCATCGGCTGCCTCGGTCTCACTGGCTTTGTCGGTTTGAGAATCCGCGACCGCTGATACACCCGCAGACGGCATCGTTTCGCCTGCCGCCTGTTCTACCAAGTTTTTCACATCACGCGCGACACCGAGAGCAGCCTGAGCCTGAGTGACCTCTTGGACAATGGGTGCTTTGAGACTTTCATTGCGCACCGTTATCGGCGCGCCCGGAGTACTCAAAAAGAAATACCCCGCCCCGAGTATCATCAGTAACACCGTAATAAACAGTCCGATCAGTCCCATGGCATTATTCTTCGTCTCTCTATTATAGTACACAAAAGAAAAACCCGCCTCACGGACGGGTTGATACAGATTGCAACTCTCTCTACTTCTTCTTGCTCTTTTTCCCACCACTCATAAGCAGGGCAATCGCCGCGCCCAGTGCGGCACCGATACCGGCAACCACTGCGGCAGCCTTCTCCGGATTCTTCTTGGCATAACTCTCGACGGTCGCATAGGTACTCTCCAGATGCTTCTTTACTTTCGCGAGTTCCTTCTCAGCCACAGACCGGCTCTCATCCACCTGCGCCATGACCTTCTTCTGCAATGCCTTTACTATAGCCTCTCCCTCTGCTTGTTTCTTTTCCATATGTCTTTTTATGAAATGAATTAGGCCTAATGATCCTGGCGGTCGAACACATATACTACGAGACACAACAACAGAATGAATGCCCCCATGATCACTTCCCCTGAACCAGGGAACTGATACGCCGCGCTCATGAGCTGCGAAAGTCCCACTAAGAGGAATATCACCCCCAAAAAAGCGAAGGAAAAAAGAAATAGCCGGCGTGTCACCTTTCTGGTGAATACATGCACCGCTTGATGCGCCCGTTCAACCGCTCCGTCGAATGAAGACTGGATACCCTTGACCACGCTCTCCAAAAGGAGTCCCGTCCAACCAGTACCCACATTTTCTTTTTTCGTCCGGGTTGTTTTTTTTGTTTCCATATCTTTCTTATTTATATTTATAATTATAGCACGAAAAAAGCAACTTGTAAAAAATTGCCACGCGTGCATTTTTGTGGTATGAAAAAAATAATATTCAAATTATGAAAACTGAAATATTTCTTATTGGTCTCGCCGTTTTTTTCTTTCCGTTTTTTCGTACTGCTACTGCTTCCGCGGAAACCAAAAAAATTATTCTCGGTGAAATTCAGATAAGCGGGATCACGGCGAACGACGAATTCGTCCGTTTCAAAAACGAAACCGATGCCGCTATCGACTTGGCCGGTTTCAAGCTGACAAAAAAATCTGTTTCCAGCGGCAGCTGCAAAGAAAGCTCGCTCGTCAGTACGATCCATTTCGCAGGTATTCTCGCTCCGCAAGACACCTTCACCATCGCTCATCCATCATACAAAGAAGCTCTCCGTGCCGACCTCGAATACTCGAGTGCTTCCTATTATCTTTCAGACAACACGGCCATTCTCCTCTATGATACGACCGGGACGCTCCTCGACCGAAAAGCCGTCGGGAATGCCTGCGATATTCCTGTTGTACCTGCCAATCCGCCGATAACGCCACCGGTGCCGGATCCTCCAGCTCCAATCGCATACGATACCGCTCTCCGTCTCAACGAATTCCTTCCCGATCCTTCCGGTGATGAAGGGACGAACGAATTCATCGAACTTTACAATGCTTCCGATGAAACTGCCGACCTTGCTTCATGGGCGCTCAAAGACGCGAGCGCATCAGGAAAATATATTTTCCCTGACGGTACGAAACTCAAGCCGAAAGATTTTCTTGCTGTTTATCGGAACGTATTCACATTCGCTTTGAATAATTCCAATGAGACGCTTTCTCTGCTTGATCCAAACGGTACAAAAAAAGATACTGTGGCCTATACAACATCCAAAGAAGATATTTCCTGGAATTACACTTCTTCCGGCTGGCGCGGCGGCGCGCCCACTCCCGGTGCTGCAAATCAGCTGAACAATCTCCCGGAAACCAAAGAAAAGGTTCCGAAAAAAGGTTACCGCGGAGTAGCGATTGATTTCGATGCGCAGGGCAACGATGATGACCGCGATACTCTCAAATACGCCTGGGATTTCGGCGACGGCCACAAAAGTTACAAAGAACAAACATCGCACACCTTCGAAGAAAACGGCACCTATACTGTCACTCTGAAAACCAGCGACAATAAAGAAGACGTTAGAGAGACGTTCACACTCGAAATAGAGTCTTTGCCTCATCCGGAAGTCCGTATCACTTCTCTCCTGCCCAACCCGAATGGAAGCGATACGGACCATGAGTGGCTCATGATAGAGAACAGGGAAAAGAAGACCATCAACCTGAAAGATTACAGCATCGCTACCGGATGGAAGACGCTTTCGAATCATCCGATCCGCGAAGACTTCCCGATCAAACCGAAATCCGAAGCAAAACTGACTCGGGCGGTCTCCCTCTTCACCCTTCCCAACCAAAAAGGGAAGATTGAGCTCCGAGCTCCCGATGGAAAGACGCTCCAGAAAATACAATACAAGTCCGACAAATCCATTCCAGAAAATACCCTCTACCGCAAAGAAAAAGGAAGTACCTGGAAATGGGCAGCACTCGCACAACAAATACCAACAACTTCTGAAAAGGAAGCTGCCCCTATATCATCACCGCCACTGGAAGGAAAACCGGAAGAGGCTCTCTCGCCGAGAGAAGAAGACGCTCCAAGCGACACGATAAAAAGAAACCAACTTTCTCTCGATCCTGACCGCCCTATACCCCAAGACATCTTGGCCTATGGCACGCATACGGAAATACCCGACACTATCATTCTGAAACCTTTCCCTGCCAAAGAAGCGCTGCCTCTGTCCGCAACGCGTCATTACGCTGTTGCCTTCGTAGGAACCGCGTTCTCAGATATCAACGCATCATTGAATGATCTCTTGGCGAGAGCACGGTAGACATACACGTACGCTATAATGCTCACCGGAATGGTAACGAGCAATCCGAGAACAAGCGCCAGCGCCCCCAAAATATTCAAGCCACAGAGCACAAGAGCGAATCCCAGCAATTTCCATTTGACCCCTTCGGTCATCGTGGCGCTTTTTTTCAGAGCATCCAGCACGCCGAGGTTCTTATCCACGATCAGGTAAGAAAAAAACTGATATTTCAAGGCCCAATAAATACCCGGGATGATAAGCAGTGCCAGACCGAGCGCCACCATCAGGCCATACAGGAGCGCCGCTCCGAGATAGCGCCAAATCAAACGATGTTGAGAAAAAAGCACCGCGAGCTTGTCTTCGGTACCCTCCGCGAGATCGAGATACATCCGGATCAGCCCCAGCTGGACGATAAAGCCTAAAACGATAGCGACCAGACCGATCAGTGTGCCGAGAGAAGTTTCCTTTCCCGCACCTTTCTGGAGCAGGCTGAACACAAGAGAAATCCCCCAAACAGACCCGAATATCATCCACAAAAAAAGGAAATGCGTCTTGAAGGTTTCCCATCCGAACCGCACTGCCTCCCCTACGCGAAAAGTGTCCATAACCGGAAACGAGTGAATCATTACTTTCTTCTATTATATCATATCAGGAGTATCGTGGCTGGTATTTCTCAAAAACGTCGAAAAGATCTATACTGCACGTATGTAATCACACCACCTATGACCGAAGAAGAAATCAAGAAACACGTGGCAGAAATCGATGAGATCTATAAATCATATCTCGGAAAACTCTTCGACCTGAAAAAAGAGCAGGACGCGATACTGGCGGATTTAGAAAAAGTACTCACCAGCGACAGAATGCAAGAAATCAAGAACTCTCTCGGCATCATATGAGCATAGAAATGAAAAAAATCGGCGACGAGCATATTGAAAACGTACCATATACTCCGGAAAAGCCTGTAAGAATCATCAACAAAGAAGGTCTCGTAGAATATGGCATAGACATCCAGAACTGTGTCGCGGAGCAGGCCGGCAGGGTGCAGAGGGATGCCCGTGCGGCGCTAGGACACATCATTGGGAAATCTCCCGAAAATATCGCACTCATGACGCGATTGGGGGTGGATAAAAAACTGGAAAAAACCGACCAACGGATAGATCAATTGGTGATAACGACTCAAGATGACATAGCGACTATCGCAGAAGGCAGGGTCGATATATAGCCACCGAGGCCGGTGAAGCAGCAGATGAGAGCGCAAGGAGAATCCTTTTTGCCCCAACGAAAAGCCTGGACGCCGCGCACAGTCCCGCCGCGACGGAGCTCCTCCTGTCCTTCTCCTCTCTTGCTCGGAAAAACGCAAAGGCCTGGAAAGAATCCAGGCCTTTGCATGCTTTAGAGCGGGTAAGGAGAATCGAACTCCTCGCTTAACCTTGGGAAGGTCACGTATTACCACTATACTATACCCGCTACCGTACCAGCCTCGCAGCTCTTTACTTGCGCTATTGTAACGCACAATTCACATCTTTTCAAACCGCTCTACTCCTGATACACTGAGGAAGTATTTAATTTTCTATTTTCCCACTCATGCATCCTTTTTTCACGCGGAAGCGCACAATCGCTATTGCCCTCTCTATTGTTGTTGTTTTGGGAGGCGTATCCTTATTTTTTTATGCCAAAACGCATAAGGTGCAATTTGCCGCGAACTCCCTCAATCTTTTTCAGAAAGTCTCCCGGCTGCTGCCTTTGGCTCCGGACACCAAGAAAGAAATCGAGGTCATCAACGCGCTGGTCGCAGCGGTTACTCAGAAAGATGATCAGATCCATACGTTCCTCATTCTTCTCCAGAATAGCGACGAACTGCGTCCGGGCGGCGGATTTTTGGGTCAATACGCCGTCGTCAAGACGAAGAATGGTGAGGTAGTCTCAACCTTCGTCGAAGATGCCAACCTTCTGGATCAGCGTATCTCAGCCGACGTACCAACGCCCTACCCTTTTGAACGTAAAATGCAGCTGAGAAAATGGAAATTCCGTGATTCTAATTTCTCGCCCAACTTCCCGACCAACGCGGAAAAGGCGCAGTATTTCTATCGCCTGGCCGGCGGCTATGAGAAATTCGATGGTGTCATCGCGGTGAATTCCCTCACCTTCAACAACATCCTCGCACTGACCGGACCGATTCAGATTCCCGGAGATTCCAACGTCTACACCAGCACTGACGGCGCGTACAAGCTGGAAGATCGCGTCGAGCGAGCCTATCTCGGAGAAGATGTCCCAGCTGAATTGAAACAGGCTCGCAAACTGATCATGAAGAAAATCGCCGCCGAGATCATGAAACGCGCGGTCACGGTCTCCAATATTCCGAAACTCGCCGAGTTCGCAGGCACAGAACTCCGCAACAAAGATGTCATGTTCTTTTTCAAAGATCCAGCGCTCCAAGCTTTGGTGGAAAGCGTCCATTGGGACGGGAGCGTCGTCAAAGACTGGAACAATGACTATCTGATGCTCGTCGATGCCAACATGGGCGCCCTCAAGACGGATTTCTATATCAAACGCTCCTTGGACTACACCGTTGATTTCACGGGCGACAAACCGACGGGCACGATCATCTATACCTACAAAAACACAGCCACGTACGGAGATTGGCGTACCAGCGACTATCACACCTACCTGCGCGCCTACGTACCGAAAGGCTCGAAATTCCTCGAGCGCAAGATGATCAACGTCGTCACGACCAAGGAAGACTTCAACAAAACCTATTTCGATGGCTTCGTGGATGTAGAAATCGGGCAGAGCGATGTCAACACCACGCTTAGATATGAGCTCCCGGACACCATCACTCCCGAAAATTATCATCTCTTGATCCAGAAGCAATCCGGTGTCGGCACCCTTCCGGTCACCATCCACCTGAAAACCAAGGACAAAGAGTACACACAAAGCGCCGACCTTTTGAAAGACCTCAACTTTTCTATCCAGACAACGGAAGAGAAGAAATAACCCTGATTCTGACTCTGACTTTGCATTGTGACGAAAAACCGCTATGCTAAGAGGTATGGAAGAAACACTCTACAACATTCGTCACTCTTTGGCTCACTTGCTCGCCATCGCGGCTCTCGAGCATGATTCCAAGGCCAAACTCTCCGTCGGTCCCGTCACGGAGAACGGCTTCTATTATGATATCGATTTCAGTGAAGGCAAAGCGCCCACGCCAGAAGATCTGAAAGCCTTCGAAAAGACGATGCGCAAAATGATCAACAAGAAGCTACTCTTCGCGCGCCAGGAAGTCTCCCCTGAAGAAGCCCGTCAACATTTCGCGGGCAACCCCTACAAGATGGCTATCATCGATGATATCGAGCAAGCGGGGACTCCCGTCAGCCTCTACGCCACCGGGGATTTTATTGATTTGTGCGAAGGACGCCATGTAGACAACACGAGCGAGATTGACGCCAAATGTTTCACGCTCACTCACCTGGCTGGCGCTTACTGGCGCGGCGATGAAAAAAACCCGATGCTCACCCGCGTATACGGTCTGGCTTTTGCGACCGCAGAGGAACTCAAAGCCTATCTTACCCAGCAAGAAGAAGCCAAAAAACGCGATCATCGGAGGATCGCCAAAGAACAAGACCTGCTCGTCTTTTCTGATCTCGTGGGTTCGGGTATGCCCATGTTCACTCCCAAGGGGAATATCATCCGCAATGCAATCATCGGTTTTTCACGCGAACTTAATAATACCCTCGGCTTCGAGGAGGTGCACACGCCGAATATCAACAAAGCGGAACTTTTCAGGATATCCGGTCATTACGACAAATATAAGGAGGATATGCTCGTTGTACGATCACAGTATAGTGAGGAAGATTTTTTTCTGAAACCGATGAATTGCCCACAACATACGCAGATATATGCAGCACGTCCAAGAAGCTACCGTGATTTGCCTATTCGCTATTCTGATTTTGCCAACCTCTACCGTGATGAACGCCCCGGTGAACTCTCCGGACTTACTCGGCTGCGTTCGTTTGCTCAAGACGACGGGCACGTTTTCTGCATGGAAAGTCAGATAGAAGGAGAGATGACAAGCATACTCACCGCTATTGAAACGGCTCTTACGACATACAAGATTGACTATTGGATGCGCCTATCGCTCCGCGACCCAGAAAAGAAGGAAAAATATCTCGGCGATGACGATGTCTGGGAACGCTCACAGGCAATCATGCGTAAACTTCTGCAAGAAAAAAATATTACACACAAAGAGGCGGAAGGTGAAGCTGCCTTTTATGGTCCGAAAATCGATATTATGGCTGTTGACGCGCTCGGTAGAGAATGGCAGATTTCTACCGTGCAACTCGATTTCAATCAACCAAAACGGTTTGGACTGGTGTATACTGATAGTGATGGTACAGAAAAAACACCCGTGATGATTCATCGTGCGCTGATCGGCTCACCGGATAGATTCATGGGAATCCTTATCGAACACTATGCTGGCGCTTTTCCGGTATGGCTGGCGCCGATCCAAGCGGTCGTCTTGCCCATCGGAGAGAACCATCAGGCCTTTGCAAAGGAAATAACGGACGCGCTCAAAGAAAAAAATATTCGTGTCGAACTCGATCTGGATAACGAGTCACTCGGCAAACGCGTCCGGAACGCCAAAATACAGAAAATCCCCTACCTTCTCATTATCGGAGACAAAGAAGTCGCGGCAAAAAATATCACTCTCGAACACCGGAGTGCGGGTTCGCTCGGTACCCAGACTCTGGCGGAGTGTATCGATATCTTCGCGCAAGCCATCACCTCCAAAAGCTAACTTTACAACCGCAATCCTCTGTGGTATAAAAACGGTAACAGTAAACGGTTCGCCGTTTTTTGTTAGGGGGGATTCGGGAACGTCCGGGTCCACAATAAAAAGTCTTGCAGGAGGTTTAACAATGAATATGGCTTGCAGCTTCACACGTCACGGCCACCAAAACCCTATCATTCAGCCGACACACTACGCTCAGTCAGCGGAGGAACAGCTGATTCAATCAGAGGAACAGTCAACCGATGACCGTTACCCCAGTCCACAGGAGTTTGAGAGACTGTTGCAGGAGCACCTCAACGGCAAGCTCCGCAAGAACCGGGCTAACAAGGCCAAAAAGGCCGCTGGCGTACGTCGAGCCAAAATATTGGCTCAGATAGAGGGTCTGAAGCGTTCCGTGCGACACCGTCCGGACCAATGCGAATGCGTCCACACGCGCTCCGCGAGCTGCCAGTTCAACACACACGCCAACAAAGGACGGCTGAACCGGCGGGTGCTGATCACTCGTCCTTCCGGACAAGCAGCCCTCTGCTCTGGCTGCTGCTGATACTCCGGGCGGCAACGCCACCCATCAAGAATGCCCGAGCTCCTCTGGAGTCTCGGGCGCTTATTTTTTATCACAAACAGCTCGCTGCCATCCCCAGCCGCATCATGCCACGATCCGCATATTCATTCCAACACTCGCGCTGGCGCATTGAAACGGACCGATTGCCTCGCGTCACCTTCGTGGAAATGCTGGAAATAAAAGTGCTTCACTGCTTCGGTCATCAGGAAGTACCCACCCGCGAGAAGCAGGATGGTCCAGAACATGTGCGGCGTCGGATGAATGAACAAGAAAATATTTTCCCCCGCCGAGAAAAGCGGGAGCAGGAAAGCGAACAGAATGACCGAAAAAGAAAGCGCGACCAGAAGCACCGGCGGCACCTTCGATCGAAAAAATGGCCGGCGTGTCCGCAAAGAAAATATAAGGACTATTTCCGTCACGATATTGAAAAGAAACCAAGAGGTCTGGAGCGTCGCCGGAGAGACATTGTAAAATTTTCCGAAAAGGATGAAATCGAAGCTCGAATTGACGACTCCCAGAATCATCGTCATCAGCACGATCGAGTGCACCTGATAATTTCTCGGTTTTTGCAGCTCTTCCGTATCCACCGTGTCCGTCGCGATGGCAATCATGGGAAAGTCTGCCAAGAGATCCAAAAGAAGTATCTGCACCGGCAGCAAGGGTACGAACGGCAGAAACAGCGATGCCAAGGCGACTGAATAGAAATTCCCGAAATTGGCTGTCAACGTGATCCTCAGGTACTTCAGGATGTTGGCGAAAATAACCCGCCCCTCTTTGATGCCATCAATCACGGTATCAAGGCTCCGCTGCAGCAGAACGACATCGGCAGCTCCTCTGGCGACATCCGAAGCCCCCTGCACCACCAACCCGACGTTCGCCAATCGAAGGGCGGGCGCGTCATTGATCCCTTCGCCCAGAAATCCCACCTCGTGTTTTTCCTGGAGGATTTTGATGATCTCGTACTTCTCTCTCGGGGAAATTCTGGCAAAGACAGTATGAGAAAAAATGACTCGTTTTTTGTCCCCGTACGGCATCTCGGCGAGATCTTTCCCGGTGATCACATCCTCTGGTCGCTTGAGCAATCCGACCGCATAGCCCACGGCGCCGGCTACTTCCGGACTATCTCCCGTCAAAATCTTCACCTGTACCTGGAGCGCCCTTGCTTTCTCGAGAGTTTCTTTGGCCGTATTCTTCAATGGATCCGCGAAGGCAATCAACCCGACAAACTCCAGCTGTTGCTCTTCATAGAGAGTGTATTTTTGTTTCGCCGTAAACGATCTGCGCGCAACGGCGAGCACGCGGTCCCCCTCCGTCCCTTTTCCTTTCATCCACTCAAGTAGCTTTTGCACCGTGAAAGAATCCACATTCTTCGAAAGCCGCAAGACTTCTTCCGGTGCGCCGCGTACGATGATCTCCCTTTTCCCAGTCGCCATCTCTATGAGTACGCTGTTGCGCCTCCGCTCCGGATCAAAAGGGATGTTATCAATACGCCGCATGTTTCGCACGGCACCGTGTCCTGCGGAGGAAAGTTTCTGCCACAAGGCCAGATCGAAAGCGTCATGCAATTTCCCTCGGCGGGTAGGGTCTGCCAGAGAGGCTGCCGCAGCCAATTCGAGGCAGAGGTCCGTGTCTCCTGCCTTGATAGCGCTCACGGATAACATATTTTCTGTCAGCGTCCCCGTTTTGTCAGTACAGAGAATTTCGATGCTCCCCAGATCCTCGATAGCCGAAAGGCGTTTCATGATCACTTTTTTCTGAGCCAGACGCAGCGCTCCGCGTGAGAGCGCAACCGTCACGATGACCGGCAGCGCCTCCGGGATAACCGATACGGCTAATACCAAGGAAAAAATCAGCAGCTCTGTCACGTCAACGCTATCACCCTTGATGAATATATTGGCCACAAAAATGAGCGTCAGGGTCAAAAGCACAAATTTCAGAATAAACCGGCTGAATTGGGCGATGTTTCTTTCGAATCCCGTCTCATGCTTGCTTTCCGTCGTCAGCGTTGCGATATCGCTGAGTGCCGTGTCTTTACCGGTAGCGAAGACGACTCCTTCTCCGCGGCCAGCCGTCACGATGGTCCCGGCAAAACCGATGTTCTCCGCTTCAAACATTTCCGTCGGCGGCCTAAGCGCCGTGGCTGCTTTCTTGGACACGGCCACTGACTCGCCTGTCATGACACTTTCATCCAGCTGCAGTCCGAAAGAGGCGATGAAACGCATATCAGCCGACAAGCGATCGCCTGCCTCCACCAGGACAACCTCCCCCGGGACGATGACCTCGCTTTCGATGAGCATTTCGCTGCCGCCACGACGTACGCGGGTATGCGTGACGAGATATCGCTTGAGCGATTGTGCCGCTTTTTCTCCATGATATTCCTGATATATTTCCAAACCGACATTGATGGCGATAAAAAGAAGGATCAGCCCCCCTCCCAAATGATCGCCGAGGCCATACGAAAGAGCGGAAGCACCCAAAAGAAGATACAAAAAAGAAGAGCGTGTCCGCCGCTTCAGCATCTCCATGAGAGAAAAAGTCTCCTCCGCCAGTTTATTTCCTCCCAAGCGGCGGAGCCGCTCTTCTGCTATTTCCAAAGCAAGGCCTTTCTCCGAACTTTGAAGCTCCGCAAAGACTTGCGCCACGTCTTCTGAAGATATTTTTTTCCACTCCATTTTATTTTTCTTATCTACTCTGCGTTTGCCAAACGACGAGACAGCGCCAGCATCGCTTCAAAGTCGTCTTCTGCCGCTCCCTTGTTCTTCTTTTCGTGCCCACATTTTTGACAGCAATGCGTCAGAACATATCCCGTTCCTTCCTGTCTGAGAGCTATCGGTTCCATCAAACCTCCACAATCCGCCAAACGATCTCCCGGAGCGATGTCCACGTGCTTGCTCCACAGGCACTGCGCGCAATGATTCGTATAGCCATTCCCTACCATCGTTGCTCCGCAATGTTCACACAAAAAATCCTCCTCCCGTCGCTGAAACTTTTTCTCTGGTTTTTTTTCTTGCGATTGGGACATGCCGAAAAGAATAGGAGATATTTGATGCCTGCATTATATCAAAAATTCTCTCTCTAAGCGAAAAGTAACCCTCAAAAAAATACTTGCACTTCTCATTCTTAGCCCCCGGTTGGGAGGCCTGGCAGTAGAACGAAAGGAATTCCTCTCTTGTATCACTTCTTTCCGGAAAGAATCGAGTTGATAACATCCTCATCCTGGCACGAATACTTCCTGCTCGCGGAATAAAAACGTTTTTTTGGTCCCTGACAGCCTCCGTTGTCCTTGTAGAGCGTTGCCAAGAGAGGCATCATGAAGCCTGTCCCTCGAGCCGTGAACGACGCATAGAGGTTACGGAGTATCGTTGCACGCTGCGGTTTGTCCATCCGCGTGAAAACACTCATGTCATCGCCCAGCTTACCGCTCCAATCGAGGTGCACGAAAACGTTGTTGGCCCGACTGGAAAAATCAGGATGCCACAAAAGCGCCCAACACCAGTCCCCTGGTTTCTGCCACCAGCGCGAAAAACACGGCCCGTTCTCGATACCGCCATCCTCCCCAATGCCCACTCCGCCTTCGATATAATCAAAGAGACGCAAATATCGCTCATCGATAATATCGTTGGTCTGCGCGCCGATGACAATTTTCATGCCGCGAAAATCAGCATACTCGCGCATATCCTGGATAACTTGCGGCATCATGCTCTCTGTCAGGTCGCCCGCATCCTGATAGAATACTTCTCCGAAAAGAAAACTCTGTACGCCGATATCCATGGCTTGTTCCGCAATGTACTGTACGTATCTACGGTATTCCTCCTTGCCGAGCGATGGCTTGCAGGTATGCTCTCCCCAGTAATTTTTGCTCCCGCTGCGGCACATATCGCTGAAATTGAAATCGCGCTGCTCAGCCGGATACGCATACCGCGCCCGCGTATCGATCGCTTCCGCTATGAACATGCCGTACACCGTGTTGGGCTTGGTCACTTGCTTCTCTATTTTTCTAGCCAAGGCGAAATCCGGCGGACGAAGCCATGTTTCCAAAGCGCGATGCAGGTAATAACACTGTGAACGGTTGACCAAAGCTATAGAACTATTCACATCTCCGCCGTATCCTGAGAGAAAGCCGTCCGCCACGCAGCCCTGTTTTTTCATCCGCTCCATGGACGGTGGCGGAGGAGGAGGGAGGGTGGAGAGTTCTGGCTCTCCCTCTTTTTGCGGGATATTCGACTCATCAAGCGTCGGCTTCTCATCTACCCAATCGGAGAGCGGCGGCATAGGGATGGCCTCTGGCGGCGCCAGAGCGATTTCGTTGTTTGTATGAGAAAAAGGCGATAAGAAATAGAAGCCGCTTATGACAACCAGCGTCAGCGGAGCTGAGAAGAAAAGATGTTTTTCCCGGAACTTCTTTTTGCGTTCCAGCGGATAGAGTGGAAGCATAATGGTTTTTAAAGGGTACTCAGTAGTATACACCTCCGCGTCCAAAGAGAAAACCCTCACTTTACGGAATAAATTCAACAAATAACCCCCCCCCTCTCCGTACTACCAAAAACCTTTTCTCACAAGCAACCTCCACGGAGGTCATTCGTTCGTGAAGCGATCGAACTTCTTTTATGAAATTTTTTTGGTCCGTCCCGCCGTGACGGGACGGCACCGTGCTCAAAAAAACTTCGACTCCTCCGGGAAAATTCTTGCGAAAAAAGCTACGTCAAGCAAAATACTAAAAAGATCCCAAAACTTTTGGAATCTTTTTAGTATTGATTTCGAAACAGCATTACAAGGCGCCATTTTCCAGAGAGATCCCTCTCCGGCTATGATGCTTGCGGGCGACTCTGACACGCGCCAACTCCTTCTCGAGGAGCGCCGCCGTGCGGGCGTATTCTTCTTCGCCCATATGCGCCTGCTCTTTCTTGAGATCCTCGGCTCGCTTGCGGGCTTCTTCCGCGCGCGCCAGATCGATTTCTTCTGCCCGTTCAGCCGTATCAGCGAGAATCATCATGGTATTATCATGAAATTCGATGAAGCCGCCTGAGGTGGCGAGACTGATTTCCTCACCACCGGATGTCTTCCGTAAAACGATCTCTCCCGCTTGGATAGCGCCGATGTACGGCACATGCTCCGGAAGAATAGTCACCTCACCGCCCTCGACGGGCAGCGTCGCTTGATAGATTTCTTCTTCCACCACGGTGCGCTCCGGAGTGACAATTTTAAATTTGATCATAGGTATAAAGATAAAGGATAAATGATGAGTGATGAGTGATCAAAAAAATATTCTGATCGTTCCTATCGCTTATCCAGCATCATGCATCTTGCATCACTTTCGTCCTTCCGCGATCACTTCTTCGATAGAACCCTTCATATAGAAGGCTTGCTCAGCGATATCATCCAGTTCGCCCGAGAGAATACGTTCAAAACCGGAAATAGTGTCTTCCAATTTCACATATTTTCCTGGCGCGCCCGTAAACTGTTCAGCCACGAAAAATGGCTGGGAGAGATATTTCTGCACCTTACGCGCCCGAGTCACGGTCTGCTTGTCCTCATCGGAAAGCTCTTCCATACCCAGAATGGCGATGATATCCTGAAGATCTTTGTAGCGCTGCAAGATCTTCTGAACGCTTCGGGCCACGTTATAGTGGCGTTCACCGATAATGAGCGGGTCAACGATCGTCGAATTCGAATCAAGCGGATCGACGGCCGGATAAATACCCAGTTCCGAAAGTGCCCGAGAAAGGACGACGGTCGAATCGAGGTGAGCAAACGTCGTGGCCGGAGCCGGATCAGTCAAATCGTCAGCTGGTACATAGACCGCCTGCACGGAGGTGATGGAACCCTTCTTGGTTGAAGTGATGCGCTCTTGCAACACACCCATCTCTTCAGCCAGTGTCGGCTGATAACCAACGGCGCTCGGGATGCGTCCGAGGAGAGCTGACACTTCAGAGCCTGCCTGGGTGAAACGGAAAATATTATCGATGAAGAAGAGCACATCTTTGCCTTCGTCATCACGGAAGGACTCGGCCATCGTCAGCGCAGTGAGCGCGACACGCTGGCGTGAGCCTGGGGGTTCATTCATCTGGCCGAAAACCAAGGCTGTTTTTTCGAGGACTCCAGACTCTTTCATCTCATGATAAAGATCATTGCCTTCACGAGTCCGTTCTCCGACACCGGCAAAAACCGAATACCCGCCGTGTTCCTGCGCGATGTTACGGATCAGTTCCTGAATCACTACGGTCTTCCCGACACCGGCACCGCCGAACAGCCCGACTTTTCCGCCCTTCATGAAGGGACAGATGAGATCCACCGACTTAATACCCGTTTCAAAAACTTCCGCTTTGGTCGATTGCTCATCGAAGGCTGGCGCCGTGCGATGAATCGAACGCTTGATTGCCGCGACCACTTCTTCCTTGCCATCGATAGCCTTGCCCAAAACATTGAACATGTGCCCGAGTACGGCTTTGCCGACCGGAACAGAAATCGGGGCTCCGGTCGCGATCACTTCCATCCCCCGCCGCACGCCGTCTGTCGTGCCCATAGCGACGGCACGCACCCGGTTGCCCCCCAAGTGCTGATGCACCTCCACGATCAGCTTGTCATCAGCGATATTCACTTCCAAAGCATCAAAAATTTTCGGCAAAGCGCTGCCGTCCGCAAATTCCACATCCACTACCGGCCCGATGACTTGAATTATTTTCCCTGCGTTACTCATATTATTGCTTCATTAAAAGGAATATTGATTATCTAAAAAACTACTTCTGCACCGCCGCCATCCCAGCCGAGAGCTCCGCGATTTCCTGCGTGATCTTCCCCTGACGGATCTGGTTGTAGGCGAGCGTCAGATCAGACACCATGTCTTTGGCGGCATCGGTGGCATTGCGCATCGCCAGCATGCGAGACGATTCCTGTGAAGCGTTGGACTCGAGCACCGCGTGATAGAGCTCCATCTCGATCAGACGCGGGATCATCCGCCACAACACCTTTTTCGGCGATGGCTCTATGGCATACTCAGCCTGTGCCGTTCCTTTTTCTGACGCATCTGCTCCATTCATTTCATGAAAAGCTTTCTTGGTATCCTTGATCGCTACCGGAAGCAAGCCGCGCACCTTGACCTGCTGTACCATGACCGAAACGTAGTCGGTATACACCATCACCACGCGATCGACGCGCTTTGATTCGAACTCCTCGATGATAATTTTGGCGATCGCCCGCATCCCTTCAACGGTCGGCGCCCCGATCACATCCGGAAAAGAAGCGATGATGTCCTTGCCGAACCGTCGCACGGACGACTCACCTTTCTTGCCGATGGTGATGAAGACTTGCTCGCGAGCCGTATCTTCTTTGAGAATCTGGCGCAGATGTTTCACTACCTGAGCATTGAACGCGCCACACAATCCACGGTTGCTCGTGATCACCACGTACAGTTCTTTCTTCACTGCGCGGATAGCCAAGAGAGGATGGCTGTCCTCTTTGGTCGCCACACTCAACTGGCTCAGCAGTTCGATAGCGCTCTTGGCATAGGGACGGATAGCCAGTACCGACTGCACCGCTTTGCGCATTTTGACAGCCGAAATCATCTCCATGGCCCGGGTGATCTTTCCCGTGCTTTTCACTCCTTTGATACGTCTGCGAATGTCGCGTGCTGAAGCCATACTTGCTTTACAATTACCAATCACCAAATTCCAATCACCAAGGAAAAACCGATTATCACTATTCAATCACCAAAATAAAACTCTTTCTTGATTATTTGGTTATTGATTATTGAAATTTATTTGTATCTTGCCTGCCTGCAGGCAGGCAGGGATTTTGGTTATTGGTTATTTAAAGTGAAAAATTCTTTTTGAACGCAGCAATGTGTTTTTTCAACAGTTCTTCCACTTCCGGAGTCAGCGCCTTCTCTTTCAAAATAGCCGCCAACGCTTCTTTCCCTTCATTCCCTAGATGAGCCACTAATTCGCGCTCGAAACGGCTGATATCTTCCATAGCGATATCATCCACGTATCCGCGGGTCAGCGCATACAAGACAGTGACTTCTTTCTCGACTGAGAGCGGCGCGTACTGCGGTTGTTTGAGTATCTCCGTCGCCCGTCGCCCACGCTCGATGAGCGCGCGGGTCTTTTCGTCGAGATCGGAACCGAACTGGGCGAAAGCCTCCAATTCACGGAATTGCGCCAGGTCGAGACGGAGCGTTCCAGCTACCTGCTTCATCGCTTTGATCTGTGCGGCTGAACCGACGCGAGAGACCGAGAGACCGACGTTGAGCGCTGGACGGATACCCTTGTAAAACAGATCTGTTTCCAGATAGATCTGCCCATCGGTGATGGAGATCACATTGGTCGGGATATATGCCGACACGTCACCAGCCTGGGTTTCGATAATCGGCAGCGCCGTCAGCGATCCTCCGCCGTTTTCTTTGTTGAGTTTCGCACTGCGCTCGAGCAGGCGTGAGTGGACATAAAAAACATCTCCAGGATAAGCTTCGCGACCTGGTGGACGGCGCAAGATGAGAGAAATCTGCCGGTACGCGACGGCGTGTTTGGAAAGATCATCATAAATCACGAGGACGTCTTTGCCCTGATCCATGAAGTATTCTCCGAGCGCACACCCGGCATACGGAGCGATAAAAGAAAGTGCTGCCGGATCAGATGCTCCGGCCACTACCACGGTCGTATATTCCATCGCGCCGCCTTTTTCCAGCTCAGCGACGATACGGGCCACTTTGGACTCCTTCTGGCCGATGGCGACATAGATACAGATGATATCCTGCCCCTTCTGATTGATAATCGTATCGATCGCGATCGCCGTCTTGCCCGTCTGGCGATCACCGATGATCAGCTCGCGTTGTCCGCGTCCGATCGGAATAAGTGCATCAATGGCCTTGATACCCGTCTGCACCGGCTGATGTACTGACTGACGGGTGATGACGCCGGGAGCGATTTTCTCTACCGGATAGAAGGCGTCCGCCTTGATATCCCCTTTGCCATCGATAGGCGACCCGAGCGGCGAGAGCACTCGTCCGATAATGCCGTTACCAACGGGCACGGAAAGGATTTTCCCCGTGCTTTTCACGATCATGCCCTCGCGCAAATCTTCCATTTCTCCCAACAGCATGATGCCAGCCTCTCCCTCCTCGAGATTGAGAGCGACCCCGATTACGCCGTTTTCGAACTCCACCATTTCAGATGCCATAACCTCGGAAAGGCCAGCCACGCGAGCCACGCCGTCACCGACTTCCAACACCGTGCCGATCGCTTCCGCTTTCGGTTCATGATGAAAATCGGCAATGCTTCTTTTTAATTCTTGAATGAGAGGATTGGACATATGAATAGCGATTAGGTATTAAAATGGAGAAAGTAAAAACGAGATTATTGAACGAGAGATTTTTTCAAACTATTGAGTTCAGCCGCGAGAGTCGCGTCATAGAGCACTTCGTCCGTGCGAAAAACCGCTCCACCGATTACCCCTGGATCCATCACGTACTGAATCTCGACTTTTTTATGAGGGAAAAGTTTGCTGGCTTGCGAAGAAAGCCGTGCCTTGGTATCTGCGTCCGCAACATGCGCCAACACGACAGTGACCGCTACGCGTCCATCTTGCACAGCATCCATCTTCTCCAACTGTTTCAAAATAGCATTCATCTTTTTCTCTTCGCCACGACGTTTCAAAAAACCAAAAAAATTCCTCGCAATAATCGACGCTGCCGCTGGCGTGGTCTCAGAAGACAACTCTGTCAAACTTCTCGCATATTGTGAAACGGTAGGACGCATGGCAAAAATTGAAAATCTTATTAAACCATCTTCTCAATCAACTCCTTGTCTTTCGCCGTAGTTACTTTTTCTTTCAATACTTTTTCGACGGTCAGAACAACCATCTCAGCCACTTCCTGCTTGGCTTCGGCGAGTATCTTGTGTTTCTCTTCTTCTATCTTCACGCGAGCATCCTCGAGAAAACGCCTGGTTTTCTCTTCTGTTTCCAGCAGCCGTTCCGCATCGCGCCTCTTCGCATTCGCCTCAGCCGCTTCGACAATCGCGCGAGCCTCGTTCCGAGCCTGCCCCAAAACCTGCTTTTCCTTTTCTTCCATCTCGGACAGTTTCATCTGGGCGGCCTCAGCATCCCGCAGGCCTTTGTCAATACGGGCGCTCCGGCTTTCCAGAAATGCCAACATCGGCCGGTAAGCGAAATGACGCAGCACCAAAAAAAGGATGCCGAAATTGAGCGCTTGCGCGATGAGAAGCTTCCAATCAACACCCAATTTTGCGAAAATTTCCATAGCCGACGAAGAATCAGGAATTAAGCCATCTGCATCCATGCCCAAAACGCGCTATGCGAAGAGGATCATCAGGGCGATAACCAACGCATAAATAGCAACAGCTTCCGTCACTGCGATAGCGAGAATCATGGTCGTCTGTATCTTCGACTGTGCTTCCGGGTTACGGCCGATGGCTTCCAACGCTTTGGAAGCGAGAATACCAAGACCGATGCCAGGCCCCAGGGATCCCAGACCCATAGCGATTGCTGCACCGATTAACTTTGCTGATTCGACATCCATAAGCTTTTGCTTAAAATTAATTATGATTATAACAATTGAGTCATTCTACAGCCTTTTCCCATATCTGTCCAACCGGACTGAAGGCGTTGCCCGCACTCTTCTAAAATCAGTGCGCGGCCTCGATAGTAGCCATTTTCAGAAACACGAGCGTCAGCATGGCAAACACGATCGCCTGGATAAATCCCACGAATATTTCGAGGAACATGAACGGAAGCGGAAGGAAATAGGGAACGAGATGAAGCATGACGGTCAGCAGCACTTCTCCGGCAAAAACATTCCCAAACAGACGGAAGGTGAAGGAGATCATTTTTCCGATCTCGCTGACCAATTCCAGAATACCGACAGCCGTACCGATGCCATATGGCTTGTGCAAAGGACTGACAAAAAATTTCTTGCCATACTTGACGATGCCCAAAGCCGCGATCCCGGTAAACTGCACCGTCACCACGGTGATCAGCGAAAGCGCCAAGGTAAAGTTGAGATCCGCCGAAGTGCTGCGGAGGAAAGGCACGATGGTCGCGTGCGCCCCTTCGCCGTGGAGTGCTCCGACCGTTCCCAATCCCGGCAGCAGCCCCACCCAGTTGGCGATGAGCACGAACAAAAAAATTGTCGCGATGAGCGGAAAAAATTGTCGCGCTTGTTTCTTGTCTTGCGTCACGCTTTCTATCAGATCAAGCAACGCCTCAAAAATAAGCTCCAGCACATTTTGGACGCCGCGCGGCACAAGAGTCATCCGTTTGAGCACAATCTGCGTCACAAGAACCAAAAAAATGCTCACCGCAAAACCGACGAGCAACGCATTGGTCACCGGGAAGCTCCCGATACTGAAAAGTTTTTCCGCGGCAATGGATATTTCCATAAAAAAAGCGCTTTGATAAACACAAAAGCGCTTCTATTGTATCAGCGAAAGTGATATCCGTCAATCTGACTTATTTCGTAGGAAAGAGCGTTTCCCGAAGCTTCTCGGCCGCACGAGCTTTGTCTGCCTCATCGGTTGCCTGCAGAGACAGCGTCTCCTCCGTTGTCCCTATGACACCCCCATGAACAAGCGGCTTGCTCTCAGTCGTTTCCCCACGCAGGAGTCTTCCGTTGTCGACACTCGCCCTGTTGGAAGTTTCTGATGAAACAATGGACGCGTATCCCCCGTTGGCAACGGAGCGGACACCTCCGCCGAAATCCGCGGGCGTGCGGGATCTGTCTTTTTTTCCGGAGCTTCAGCAGCTCCCTGTTTAACAGGCTCCTCTGGTTTCTTTTTTCTTCTCCATATTTCAAACATACCCTTGCCTTTAATACGCCTCGTATACAAAATTTCTTATATATTGAAAACCTGTCTCCCGTTCATCTCGGTGGATCGTTCGATAGCCTCGGGCGTAAGGCCTCTCAGAAGAGCGATTTCCTCCGCCACCGCCACGACGAATGCCGGCTCGTTGCGCTCTCCCCGCTTGCCCTGCGGTGCCAGGAAAGGACAGTCCGTCTCAACAAACAATCTCTCGATTGGCACCAGCTTCACCGTTTCGGTCAGATCATCCTTGGTTCCGACAAGCGTTTTCTTGACAGGATACGTGATATTGCCAGCGAAAGAAAAATACACATGGGACAGCGCCAGAAACTTTCGGGTCGTTTCCGTGTCACCCATGTAGCAGTGCAAAATAGCTTTTATCCGCCAGCTGGCGGATTCGTTAGCTTTTAAAATCTCCAAAAGGTCTTCATAAGCATCCATGCTGCCCGCAGATGGGCGAGTATGAATGATAAGCGGCAGAGAGAGTTCCTTCGCCAGGGCAATCTGCGCCATAAAGCCTGCTTTCTGCGCCACCTTCTGTTCGTCAGTCATCACTTTTGCTGGGTCATGGGAAAAATAATCCAACCCGCACTCCCCGATCGCTATCACCTTCTCGTGTTGAGCAAGCTTCTTCAATGCTTCGATAAGCTTTCGAATTTCTTCACCGAACAACTGGAGCTTGTTTGAAAATTGTTTTTCAATGAGCTCATTGAAAAAGTGCGGATGTATTCCCACGGCAGCAAAAACCCCCTCATATTTTTCAGCCACGGCGAGAGCGAGAAGATCATCCTCCGGCTCGGTTCCGACGCAAACCATTCGCGTAACGCCTGCTTCCCGCGCGCGCGACACCACTTCGTCTCGGTCAGCGTCATAACTTGTCCAAAAGAGATGCGTGTGAATGTCAATCATAAAAAGTTCATGGTACGGAAAAAATTTCAAATCTTTTTTGCTCTTATTTCAATCTTACAAAAAGAGGTTCGGTTTTCCCATCTGCCAGAGCCTGAGAAATCTTGCCTGCGGTCTCTGGAAGGAAAGGGCTCAGAACGAGTCCGATGTAACCCACCAATCCGAAAAGGCTCCGCATGATCTCATCAAACTTCCCCGGATTCGTTTTCGCCATTTCCCAAGGCTTGTTTTCATCAATAACCTTGTTGGCTTCTCGTACTTTCACCCAAATCAATTCCAAGCTATCGGAAAATCTGTACTCATTCAAAGGAGCGAGTTCTTTGGTTTTTAAATGAAGACTCTCATCTTTCGTACTGATACCGATGGGTTCCCGAAGCTGCTCTGACAATTTCACAACGCGCGAAACGAGATTCCCAAGGCCATTAGCCAGATCAGCATTATATTTCTCCATGAGACGCTCCAGGGTAATATCCGGGTCGTTCTCGAGGTTGCCCGATGAAAGAAGGAGGTACCTCGTGCCATCCTTCCCGAAACGTTCGATCAGCTCATCTGGCGAAATCCCGTTACCCAGCGACTTCGACATTTTCTGTCCGGCTACGAGGATATGTCCGTGAATAAGAATCTGTTTGGATGGCTCGAGGCCGGCCGAAAAAAGCATCGCCTGCCACATGGCCGACTGCTGACGGAGATTGTCCTTGCCGGCGATCTGCAGTCCCGGCCAGAACTTCTTGAAATTCGCTTCATCTTCAGGCCAATGCAAAGTAGAAATATAATTCACCAGCGCATCAAACCACACGTACATCACGTGAGTATTATCCCCCGGCACCGGAATTCCCCACGGCATCTTGGCCGCGAGCCGTGAGATGCTGAAATCCTGCAGTCCGCCTGCGACGAAATTTTTTATCTCCACAAGCCGGTTCGCTGGCACCACAAAATCAGGCCGATCGGCAAAGAGCCGAAGCAGCGTATCTTGATGCTTCGAAAAGCGGAAAAAATAATTTTCCTCCTCGACAATCTGGATTTCCATGTTCGGATGATCCGGGCACTTGCCGTGGTCAAGGTCGGAATCTGTTTTTTCCAACTCACAGCCGACACAATATTTCGTCTGATACTCCTTCTTATAAATATCGCCAGCTGCCTCGCAGCGTCGCCAGAATTCCTGGGCTGTCTTTTTGTGGTGCTCGTCCGTCGTCCGGACAAAATGCGTATAGCTGATATCCAGCGTCTCTTTGACGGCTCGAAAGTATTCGGACATCCGGTCGCAGTATTCCTGTGGGGTGACGCCTTCTTCGGCAGCCTTCTGCAGAATCTTCTGCCCGTGCTCATCAGTGCCGGTGTTGAAAATAACCTCATCGCCCCGGAGACGGGCCATCCGCGCCAGAACATCCGCCTGGACAAACTCCAAAACATGCCCCAGATGCGGCCGGCCGTTGACATACGGCAGGGTGGTAGTGATATAAAATGGCTTGTTTTCAGTACTTTTCATAGAATAATATTGACAACATCGAATTTACAGTGTATAATGGCTGGTTGGAAAGTTCGTTACCAACCAGCAACCACCAGCGAGGAGATTATAGCATGCAGACACAAACCCTGGAACGGCACGCGCTTGTAGCCTTCGTTTTTCTGGTCGCAATGATTTACACCATTGCCTCGGCAATCAGTGCCACCGGTGGCGGCGATACCTTCGCCAGCGGTCATTGGGCCAACTGGCTTTTCACGAAGGTTCTCGCGGCACACGATTTTTTTTGGTGCTGCGTAGCCCCAGGGCTGCCTGGCTAGATTCCGCCACAAGGGAGAAAATAATGGGGGAAAATGATCCGTCGGGAGCCGACCCCCGAAAGAAGGCTCGGCACAACCAGATCCAGGAAAGCCCGAGGGTCACCATGCATCTCCTCTGGGGGTTTCTTATAGGGTCTGCAGTGGCGGCCGCATTCATAGAATGGGTCACTGCCCTATAGAGTCTCACTATCAACCGATCAACCTGACTTCGCACCACGCGGTCAGGTTTTTCATTTTCCTCGATTCATTACACCTCATCTTCATAACGGGCGATCTCTTCAGAGAGAGACGGTATGGATGGCAAGGCGGAAAATTCACTCGGGTCAATCCATCGATACTCTGAGTGCTCATGAGAAATGTGCACTTCACCACTCACATACTCACACAGAAAAGTAATACCTACCTTGAATTCCCCATTATCTTTTCGGAAGGTGAAGACATGAAACGGTTTTCCGACCGTGACAATCAATCCCGTTTCTTCCAAGATCTCCCGCTTGAGCGCTTCTTGTGGGTTCTCTTCCTGATCGACACCACCACCTGGCGTTTCCCACACTCCCGGCTTGTGATCATCATGGTCGCTCCGCTTGAGAACGAGTATTCTTCCGTCCTTGTGAATGATCCCCTTCGCTGCCAAATGAAACTGCATATATTTTTTAATACGTAATGATCACGAACTCCCCTTTTATCTTTTCCGAGTGGTCGGTGAAATATCGCAATGCTTCACTGACGGTGCCGCGAATCACTTCTTCGAATATTTTTGTCAGTTCCCGCCCGATGACGACTTTCGTTTCCGGAGCCAGTTCCGACAGAAGCGTCAGATTCTTTATCACACGATGCGGGGATTCGTAATACACGTTCGGCAGATCGCTGGCCGCAACAGACTTGAAAAAGGTTTCTCTGCCTTTCTTGTGCGGAGGAAATCCTCGGAAAACGAATTCCCGCATATCGATACCGGCGACCGAAACAATCGCCCCCAACGCTGAAGCTCCAGGAATAGGTATGACCGATACTCCCGCCAGAACGGCAAAGGCTACCAGGCGATTCCCTGGATCGGAGAGTCCCGGTGTTCCGGCATCGGAGACGAAGGCAAAACTCTCCCCTTGTCGCAGTCGCTCCACGATCTGCGCAAGTTTCTTCTCATCCGTATGCTCGTGGCAAGAAATCGTCGGCTTCTTTATTTCATACCGTTTCAAGAGATTTCCCGTCACGCGCGTATCCTCGCACAACACGGCATCCGCCGATCTCAGCGTTTCGAGCGCGCGCAACGTGATATCAGAAAGGTTTCCGATCGGCGTCGCAACGATAGAGAGGGTTCCTGAATTTTTCATAAGTTCTTTATCCTTGTCTTTTCACCAAAATATCATCCACGAATACGGAGAGCATCATCGTGATCGGTACCGAGAGAACAATGCCGAGCGGACCAGCCAGCTCCGCTCCGATCAGGACGGCCACGATCAGGGCAACAGGATTGAGCCCCGCCGAATGTTTCATCACTTGCGGAGCGATGATATGTGCTTCTGCCTGATGAGCGATGACGTAAAAAATGAGGGCGGACACGCCCAGAACCGGAGAGACGAGCAGTCCGACCAAGATGGCCGGAATGGCCGCAATAACCGGCCCGATATACGGCAGAATTTCCATGATTCCGCCGAAACAAGCGATAGCGAGAGCGTAGGGCACGCCCAATATCTGCAGTCCGATATAGTATGTGGCGAAGGCGATGAGCATGAGGAGCGCTTGACCCATGAGCCACTGACTCACCTTGCCCTGCATGCGAGAAACAACGGAAAGCGCTTGCTGGTGATATTCTTTCGGCGTCACGAGCAGAAAAAATTTCTCGATTCCTTTTTCTTCCAAAGACAAATACACCGCCAAGAAAAAGAAGCCGATAAAATGGATGAAGCTCTGAAACACGCTCACCGTCGTGGAGAGGATATGGGAAAGCCACCCGGCGATATTGGCAGCGATGTTTTGAGAAAACTGTTCCTTCTGAAAATCAATGCCGAGCGTGCTCAGGTACGTTTGGATACTCGACATCAAGACATCCAGACGTGCCGCATACTCCGGCCAGCTCCGCAGGAATTCTTTCACTTCCGAGAAAAAAAGCGGGAGGAGTATCGAGAGCAAGGCTATCCCGCCCAGGAACAAGACAGCGTACACGATGATGACGGCGGCCGTCCGAGACAGCTTCCATTTTTGCAGTCTCACGATGGCCGGAGAAAGAGCGGCGGATGTCAGCACCGCAAAAAGCACCAGGAGCACGACGCTTCGGATCAGATACAAAAAATATATTCCCGCGATAACGTAAGCTAAGCGGAATGCGATTTTTGTGCCTATAGCGACACGTTCGTCTGACATATGAGTCCTCCGCTTTACAAATTGACGATCTTCAAAAGCTCTGACTGATGAACATGCGGACCGATAACCGCCAAATTCAATTTCTTATTCTGAAAAATATCCCGAGCGACACGGATGACATCCGCGGCCGTCACGCGATCGACGCGCTTCCTTTTTTCCTCGAGGGTCGTGATTTCTCCGTAGAGCGTTTCTTGGGTCACTACATATTCGACGACATCATCCGATCCTTCGAAGCCCATCGCCAGTTTCCCTTTGATATATTCCTTGGCTTTGGAAAGTTCGTCGGGAGCGACTTTTTCCGTCGCGATGCGCTTGTATTCATCGAGGATGACCGTGATAGTTTTTTCCAAGTTCTCGTGCTCCACGCCGCACTGTGTGGCGAGATAGCCGGCGTCATGATAATTCTCGCCGGAAGTATGGACACTGTAGGCCAGGCCACGCCGCTCTCTCACTGCTATAAACAGTCGGCTCGACATCCCGCCGCCCAAAAGCGTCGCGATGACCGAGAGCACGTAGCGATCCTTGTGCCGCATATCATACGTCCGTACACCGAGCAGCATATGCGTCTGATCGGTTTTCTTGTGCTGGAGGAACACCCCTGGGCTCTTCTGTTTTTCCACGATTTTCTTGAAAACTGGCTTCTTGCCTGTCCGAATATGCTTGAAACGCTTCAGGATCTCTTTTTTCATCTTTGCTGCATCCATCTTGCCCGCCACGCCGATCACGACATTGCCCGCCACATATCCACGAGACAGATACTTGATGAAGTCGCTTCGCTGGAACCCCTTGATATTATCCTTGGTGCCGATGATTTCCCAGCCGAGCGGATGATCGCCGTAGAGGTGCATCTCCCACAGGTCGCCGAGATGGCGCATGGGAGCGTCCTCGAACATATTGAGTTCTTGGAGAATCGGCCCGCGCTCGCGGTCAATCTCTTCTTGCTCGATTTTCGCATGCAGGAAAATATCGGAAACCACATCCAAAGCCGTCTCCCAGTGATGCGCTTCTACTTTCGCATAATACGCCGTGCGGTCTTTGCCGGTATAGGCATTGTATTCCGCTCCGATGGCATCCAGCTCCTTGGAAATATCCATCGCCGTCGGGCGTTTCTCGGTTCCCTTGAAAAACATATGCTCAAGAAAATGCGCCAGCCCATTCTCCTTGCGTGTCTCATAGCGCGATCCGACACCGGTCATCACCATCACGGTTACCGTTTCCGTTTCGTGCATCGGTGCCAGCACGATTCTCAGTCCATTCTTCAAAGTGTGTTTCTTGAATTTCATATTATATGAGTTTTTCTTGAAAATAATGCTTGAGCTCCTCAATCTTCACCCGCACCTGCTCCATGGTATCGCGGTCGCGAACCGTGACGGCACTGTCCTCGAGAGAATCGAAGTCGACGGTGACACAATACGGCGTTCCGATTTCATCCTGGCGACGATAGCGCTTACCGACATTCCCATTGTCATCGAACTCAACACGAAAATTTTTCTTCAATTCCATAAATATGCCGCGCGCTTTCTCCACCAGCTCAGGCTTGTTTTTCATGAGTGGGAACACCGCTATCTGTACCGGTGCCAGTCTCTTCGGGAATTTAAGCACGATACGCAGGTCATTTTCCCCGACTGTTTCTTCGGTATAGGCATCCGTCATGACCGCAAGGAAAGTGCGCTCCACACCGACGGATGCTTCCACGATCCACGGAGTGTATTTTTCTCCCGTCTGCGGATCACGGTAGGAGAGATCCACGCCCGAAAACTTGGTATGCTGCGTCAAATCATAGTCGCTGCGATTGTGTACGCCTTCCAGTTCCTTGAATCCGAATGGGAAACGGTACTCGATATCCCAAGCCGCCTTCGCGTAAAAAACCAAATTTTCGTGTTGATGCCACCGTAAGTTTTCTTTTTTGATGCCGAGGTCGACATAATATTGGAAACGCTTCTGCCGCCATTCTTCATAGGCTGCCGCTGCCTCTGTTGGATGCACGAAATACTGCATCTCCATCTGTTCGAATTCACGCTTGCGGAAAATGAACTGCCGAGCCGTAATCTCATTGCGGAAAGCCTTGCCAATCTGAGCGATACCGAAGGGTACCTTCACGCGACTCGAGTCCAACACATTTTTGAAGTTGACATAGATCCCCTGGCACGTCTCGCCACGCAAATACGTCGGATTCTCGTTCCAGTCACCCGCGAAATTGCCGAGATTCGACTGTACCAAGAGATTGAAATTCTTGGCCTCGGTAAAATCCTTCTTACCGCACTTGGGACAGATAACTTTTTCCCTGTTCTCTGCAAAAAGTGTATTGATTTCTGTTTCCGTCATTTTTTCGTCGGCAAACACCCCTCTCTCTTCGAGCAAATGATCGACGCGTACTCTCGTGTGGCACTGGCGGCACTCTGCCAGAGGATCAGAAAACCCTCCCACATGACCCGAGGCTTCCCATACTTTCGGATGCATGAAAATGGCGCTATCGAGGCCGACGATATTGTCGTGATCCCGCACCATAGCCGTCCACCACGCCTCACGGATGTTTTTGGCCAGCTCTACCCCATACGGTCCGAAGTCATAGACCGCCGCAAAGCCGCCGTAAATTTCTGACGAAGGGAACACGAACCCGCGTCGTTTGCAGAGCGACACTATTTTTTCCATAAGATCATTTTTTTCTTCGGACATATGAGAAGGTAAGGAAATTACATTTTTTTGCTTTATTGACAGCGCTTGGTACCCGTAGTATAACTCGAAACAGTACCTTCAACAATCGGAGCGATGAGGGATTATAGCCCCTTTCCGGTTTTTCTTCAACCCGCCGCCTTATTGGAGACAAGCATATCATGGAAAGGATCCTCGCATTCGTCGTTGAAAACATCTTCATCGTTGTCATCCCGGCGGCGTTCATCAGCGCCGCTATCGCCCACCATTGGCCAGTCATGGGCCACCATCGCCAGCCTTCTCACCGCGATGAGGAAGCCTGCTGAGTCCCTGAAACAGGGAGAAGCTCCCAACCTCCGACGCTGTCACGCCCGACAGCGTCGTCTTTTTTTGTCCGTGATAACATGCGGTTATGCACGCAAACGCTCCATAAGACGCATATAGAAACGCAGGTTATGCAGCGAAGCGAGGCGCAGAGCCAACGGATCCCCCACTTTGAAGAGATGCTTCAGATACGCCCGCGTATGATTCCGACACAACTCACAATCACACGTCGGATCCACGGGCGCAAAATCTTCCTTGAACTGCTCGTTATTGATATTGATAGTTTTATAGAAAGAATCGAATTGTGAATTTTGAATTTTGATTGAATTTTGAGGTTCTAATTGAGATTGTTCGTTCCAAATGAACAAACGGCCGTGCCGTCCCTCGCGCGTCGGTATTACGCAGTCGAACATATCCCACCCGACCCGATGACACCGGACGATGTCGTCCGGCGTCCCGATGCCGAGAGCGAATCGCGCGCTCTCCTCCGGAAGAAGCGAGGCGGTGTAACGGACAATATCCTCCAAAAAATTTCCCTCATCGTCGATGTGCCGGCCACCGAAGCCATAGCCGTCGAAACCGATTGCCACCAATCCTTCCGCGCAGTGTCTGCGTTGCTCCCGGAACATCCCGCCCTGCACCACGCCGAAAAGCAGCGGACGCATCGCTTCTCTCAACCCGCGGGACGCGACCTGTTGTTCATATTCTCTTCGCGAACGTTCTGCCCAACGCAAAGTCCGTTCCACCGCTTCGGCGACTTCCGTTTCCGGAGCGCTATTGGGCCGCGGGTCATCCAGAACGACCATCATGTCCACACCGAGATCGAACTGGATCTGTATGGCGCGCTCCGGCGTCAACAGATGTTTCGACCCATCGAGTACCGAACGGAATTCCGCGCCCTCCTCCGTAATCCGCCCCAATTCCGGATTCCTATGAATGAGCGAGTACACCTGATAGCCGCCCGAATCGGAAAGGATCGGCTTATCCCAATGCATGAACGCATGGACGCCGCCGGCCCGTTTCACGAGATTTTCTCCCGGCTGCAAAAGAAGATGATAGGTATTGACGACTAATGCACCAATGCCAGCTTTTCCCAAATCCCCGCTCGATACTCCTCGTACCGCCGCGCGGGTGGCATCCGGCATGAAAAAGGGAGTGCACATACTCCCTGATTTCGTGGCCAGCACGCCCGTACGCCGCCCGCCGATATTTTGTTGTTGTTTCCACGCGGACATACTTCAGTGCTTTCTAGCTCTGCCTGCTCTATTCTGCTGCCTGCACCATACTCGCTCCCTCACTGGCGCCATACACAGCGTCATTTTTGAGAATATTCTCTTGTTTCTCCCCTTCGGTACGGACATCCTGATTGGTAAATGCGTCTTTGGCAATAAAAACGATGTTCTTGATCAGTGTCAGAGTTTTGTTCACTTGATCTGGGCTCGGGATAACGGACACCTGAAACACCAATTCACGCGCCTTCCCCTCTGTTGCGGCAAACGTTCCCAATTCCCAGACGAGTTCGTTGCTCCGCTCATTGAACGTCAGTGTTTCTCCGCCCGGAGCATGCTTGCCACTGTAATGGACGCCCGTTGGCAGGATGACTGAAATGCGCGCATCTTTGAGATCATTCAAAGAATTGGTGACGTTCAAATGTACCGTATAACTGGTTGTTTGTCCAACCTTGGGCGGTATGGGTCCGCTATTCGGGAAAATGGCATCCGTATATAGCGCTGCCGTGCCGATACCCACAGCGGACTTCAATTTTACCGAGAGCGTGTTACTGGCGATAATTTTATTGGCACCGCTTGGCGTCTGTATATCGAGACTATCGATTTTGGCAACGGTGCTGATGGAAAGATTTTTCCCGCTGCCGGCAGCGATCTTTTCCATTACAGGCACAGAAAAAGTGACCTCACCTTCTGCCCCCGGTTCCAATTTCCCAAGTCCTGGGATGTCTGATGCCTTCCAAACGATCACTTTGCGCGCTACGTCATAAGCGCCCTTTTGCAACACGAAGCGGCTCACATCCAGAAACGTCGGATCGATCTCGACTGTGATGATGGCATCGCGCAAACCGATATTCCCGTCATTCTTATAATGGATAACGTATTGCAGCATATCGCCAGGACTGACAGCGATGTCAGTCAAACTATTGACGGTTTGAGAAATAGAAAGCGGTGAAGCGACGATACGAGTCTGCCGCTCATTGTCCGCATACGCGACAAATTTTCCGTCACCCTGAAAAAAACCGATCATTCCGCCGACTCGCTTATACTCATCCCGCGTACCGGTCAGTATGCCCTGAATCGTGATCTTCCCCCTAGCGTTGATATCGAGGTTGCCTACATACCACACGGTCTCTCCTTCGGACGGTTTTGGGTCAGCGCTCACGAAACGGAATCCCTCAGGATAGACGGCTTTGACGCGCACATTGGAAAACGCCATATCGCTCTTGTTGCTATAATCGATGACATACACGGCGGATTGACCGGTCGCCAGTTCCAAAGGCGCCGTCATTTCCAGGAAAAGCGGCGAAGAGGCAACTGTCACGGCGAAGGGCGTCGTTTTTTCCAGCACGGTCGAAACTTTGCTCGGCGAATACCGGAGCGTCGCTTGCAGTGTCAAATGATCCCCCCTGGAGCCATAAAACTTTCCTTTCACGGATACTTTTCCTTGGGCATGAGCCGCTATCGTTCCCAGAGAAATTTCTGCCAACGATCCGCTCACGCGCATCGTATTTTCGGCTTCCAGATGGAATGCCGCCGGATAAGTCAAAATCAATGAGGCGTCATCAAGCCCAGCCAAATTGTCGTTAGTATACGTGACAACGAAAGTGGTCTCTTCGACACTGGCGACATCTTTGGGCCCTGAGATGGACACCGAAACACGATCTTCAGCAAAAAGCATCCCGCGTATTTTCATAACCGCTCCTCCCAAGAGAACGATAAGAGCCAATCCTCCCAGAAAAAGAGCGATTCTTTTCCTCCGTTTCAGCGTGGTGAGATCTGCAAACCGAATTCCTGGTTCAGCAGCTGGAGGCTGTTTGGCAACCGGCGCCTGCCATGTTTCTTGTTTTTGAAACTGCGCTGTGACGCTCGGATCAGCGATACCCTGTTTCGGATCAAAGGCATTCTGCTTCTCCGCGCGACCGAGATGGATATCGCGGCCGTACAATTTTTCATTCAGATCTTCAAGCGCCATAGGAGTATTCCGTATTGATTTTTGTACACGTATTTTACCAAATGCAAGCCTTTTCCACAAACGAAAGCACGGGCGTATCGCATGTGACAGCTAGTGCATAATCCACTGAAAAAACCGAGTGACCACCAAATGTACTTCGCGCAGCGCCGCCGGTTCCACTTTGACGCGTGACAACGTTTCCAAGCGATTACCCAAAAAAAGGCGGATGAGCTTGATCGTGTTCTCACTGACCGGGAAAACATGCTCGGCACCATGAGTACGTTGTCCGGCCAGCATCCCACCGGCACTTGGACTGAAAAAATGTTGTTCGCCTGATTGCAGTTTTTTTCCTGATACGGCGCACCGGTCGGTTTCGATCGCATAGCCCAGATGGGCGAATAGCTGGATCAGAAAGCCTTCTGTCAATAAGAATATTTTCTCTTTTTTCCGTTCGCGCGCCAAATCATCGGCCAATGACAGATATGTTCCAAGCAACTGAAACAATTCACGATCCGGCTCATCCCACTCGATCAGGCGCTCGAAAATACTCACTGTTTCCAGTATGCGTTTCAGGATATCCAAATCGGTGCGCAGATGGAGAAAGTTTTTTTCCGCTACGGCTCCGGCGATTCTCCCCGTTCCGCGCCCTTTCACCACGATCACCAATCCCTGCATGAGCGTCTCGAGCTGACCGGCCAGTTTCGCCTCGGACTTCCGCACGCCCTTGGCCACCAGCTGCACCTTGCCCTGCTCCGCCGTATACAGCGTATACAGGCGGTCGGTTTCCCCTACCTCTTTTTTCCTGATCACGATGGCGTTATAGCGAAGTTCCACAGAAAAATTTCTAATTTCCAATTTCTAATTTCCAATCAATTTTCAATGACTGAATTTCAAAATCTTCAAAATTATTGATCACAATTTAACTCAAATGAGAATTTTCTCAAAATATCTGCGGTAAGAATTTTTCAGAGAGGCTTGAAAGTTTTGCGAGCATGGTGCCGTCCCGCTCAGGCGGGACGGATCGCAAAAGTTTCAGGAGTGAGGCCGTCGCTGGACGGACGAGTGTCTCTATGAAAGATTGCTTACCGTCGGATATTTTTCAACACTATGCTCTCTTCAATGAAAAATGGAGTGACCCGCCTTCGATTTCAACGGTCTCGCTGAATTCGGCATCGGCAAGCTCGCCTGGCTGTACGGTGGTGGCCAGCACCTCTTTGGCGATTTCCTTTTCAAATTTCTCAAAGACTTTTTCCTTGCCTTGGTAACCGAGCAGGATGCGATCCTCGACATTGAAAGCGGCCTTCTTGCGCCCTTCCTGGATAGCCCGAATGATTTCCCGCGCCTCCCCCTCGAGCTTCAGTTCAGGAGTGATTTCTGTATTGAGAGTAATATTTCCTATTGTCGCTACAGACGATACATCACCTATAACGAACGTGCCTCCCGCTTGTCCAAGAACAACCTTTTCTGCTGAAGAACTTGAATCTATATTTTTTACATTCAACTCTTCCTTGAGAATCTCATGCATTTCCTCGCTCAACTCTTGATTCTTGATGCTTACTCCTGAGAGCGGTTGTCTTACTTTTATTTTTGCATCAGCACGCAATTTAAGTCCTTCCGTCACCAGATCACGAAGCGACCGCATTTGCTCATTCAATTTCTCATCAATCAACGATTCATCCGCAACAGGAAAATCTGCTAAATGCACCGATTCTTCTCCGGTCAGATTCTTATAGATCTCTTCCGAAAGAAACGGCGTGAACGGTGCCATCACTTTCGAAAGCGTCACCAAGACAGCATAGAGTGTCTGATAAGCCTGCTCCTTGTCGCTGTCATCCTCCGATTTCCAGAAACGCTTGCGGCTGCGCCGGATGTACCAGTTGGAGAGGTTATCGATGAACGGCATGAGGAGCCGCGTCGCTTTCGAAAGCTCATAATGCTCCATGGCACTTTCTACTTCTTGAATCAGCAGCTGCAATTCCGAGAGCATCCATTTATCCAGAATATTTTCTGGGACTGGCGCATCTTTTTTGGGCACCCACTTATCAATCGTCGTGTAGGTGGTGAAGAACGAATACGAATTCCACAGCATGCGAAACACGTTGCGGCTGACGTCGTTCAGATCACGCTCGGAAAAATTGAGGTTTTCCGCTGATACCACCGGCGAAGAGAGCAAGTAATACCGGAGGACATCGGCGCCATATTTATTGAGAACCTCCATCGGGTCAGGATAGTTCTTGAGCTTCTTGGACATCTTCTTGCCGTCTTCGGCCAGCACGATACCGTTGACGATGACGTTTTGGAACGCGTTGCTATCCTGGATGCTCACCGCGATGACATGCAGATAATAAAACCAGGCGCGCGTCTGATCGATGCCCTCGGCGATGAACTGCGCCGGAAAACTCGCCTCGAATTTTTCCTTGTCCGCGAACGGATAGTGCGCCTGCGCGTACGGCATCGAGCCGGAATCAAACCAGGTATCCAGAACATCAGGAATCCGTTTCATTGTGCCTCCGCATTTCTCGCAGGGCACAGTTATTTCATCGACGATGTGCTTGTGAAGATCAGCAACTTTTTCCCCACTGGCTTCTTCTAATTCTTTTGCCGAGCCGAACACCCTCATCTCGCCGCAAGCGCATTTCCACAGCGGCATCACAGAGGCCCAATAGCGCTGCCGCGAAATAGACCAGTCTCGCGCTCCCTCGAGCCACTTGCCGAAACGCCCCTCTTTGATGTGCTCCGGCGACCAATGGATGCCTTCCGCCAACTGCAAAAGACGTTCCTTCACTTTGGTGACGCTGACGAACCAGGAAGATGTCGCGTAATTGAGGAGCGGCGTGTCGCAGCGCCAGCAATGCGGATAGCTGTGTTCGTATTTTTCCTTGCTGAAAAGCAACCTTTGCTTGGCAAGATACTTGATGATTTCGACATCCATGGCCTGGGGATCTTCTTTGGGCTTGACCGGCATCCCCGCGAACGCTGTCACTTCGGCTTTCATGATTCCATCCATATGCACATGCTGCACGAAAGGCAGATGCTCTCGCTTTCCCAATTCCATATCCTCCTCGCCGAAGGCCGGTGCCTCGTGGGCGATCCCCGTTCCCATCTCCGTCGTCACGAAATCGGCATGATAGATTTTCCAGCCGTTCTCGCGATTTTCCAATGCTTCATCCTGGGCGTAATAATCAAACAGCGGTTTGTAGGATTTTCCCACCAAATCTTTTCCCATTATTTTTCCAATCACTTCGTATTCTTTATCCTTGAGGACACTCACTGCTGTCTCTTCAGCCAAAATATACTTCCCTTCTTCTCCCTTGATACTGACTACTTGATACTTGATACCTTCGCCCACAGCCAGTGCCACATTGCCTGGCAACGTCCACGGCGTCGTCGTCCATGCCAGCATGAACGTACCTGGCTCATCAAGCAGTTCAAACTTGGCCGTGACGGCCAAATCCTTCACCAGCTGATAGCCTTCCGCCACTTCGGACTGCGAGAGTGTCGTCTCACAGCGCGGACAGATGTGCATCGTCCGATAGCTTTCATAGACCAGTCCTTTGTCCCAGAGCGCCTTGAACACCCACCAGACGGATTCCATATAGTCGAGATCCATCGTCTTGTAGGCATTTTCCATATCTGCCCAGCGGCCGAAACGCCGGATGACTTTTTTCCACTCCGCCACATATGCCAGCACCTTGGAACGGCAGATCTCGTTGAATTTTGCGACGCCCAGCTCCTCGATCTCTTTCTTATGCGTGATACCGAGCTCCTTCTCTGCGATGTTTTCGATCGGCAAGCCATGACAATCCCACCCCCACTTCCGTTCGACGCGATACCCTTTCATCGTCCAGTAGCGCGGTACGGTATCTTTGATGGCGCTGGCGACAATATGGCCGTAGTGCGGCGTCCCTGTCGCGAACGGAGGCCCATCATAAAAACTGTAGAGCTTGTCCGCGGGACGCTGCTCCACCGACTTCTCGAAAATCTTGTGCTCGTCCCAATATCGGAGCACCTCTTCTTCCAGTTTCGGAAAGCTGACTTGTGATTCGACTTTTTTCATACTTTTGTAGAGAAATTTTATGTTTGAGTACAGTTCGAGGCGCAAGCGAGGAGTGGAGTAAGCGGTATTCCACAATACCGCGTCGAACACCGGAACTTGCAACAAAGAAATGTGCCAAACACAAAATTTCTAAAATAAAAAATCCCTAACACAAAACCGTGCTAAGGACGTTCGAAGACGTGGTACCACCTCAGTTTAGTATCATGTATTTTGTATCAAGTATCATGTATCAAAAAATACAGTCTACAGAATACGCCATACAAAATACCCTCTTTATAGCTATTACGGGCTCACCCGGTAGATTCTACATCTCAATATGAGATTTCTTTCTACAGCTTGGCCCGAGATTCACAAAAGTGGATTTTTCGGGTCGATGGAGTGATTGCCTACCCGCCTTGGGAGGGGCTCCTTCATAGCTTTTTCTCTTTGTAAAAGCAATATACCATCAATTGCTACAGGAATCAACTGCCCTCTCGCCATATTACCTCCGTATAGGAACCCTTGTCCGGATACCACCCGGTAGCGGATTGGCCCGGAGCCTCATTGGTGAGGATACCGTGCAATTGTTCCAGCGGATCGCCATGCGACACGATGATCACTTTCTTGCCACTATACTTTTCTTGCACATCATCCAGAAAACTCTTCAGGCGTCCACGCATATCGATAAAACTCTCGACACCGTCGATTCCATCAGGACTGATGCGTGTCGCCGCAGTAGGATATTTTTTCAAGAGCTCTTGTTGCATCTTTCCGTTAAAAACACCCATCCCAGCTTCACACAGCCGCTCATCAAATTCGACGCTCAATCCGGTGACTCGGGCAATGATCTCGGCTGTTTCTTTGGCTCGAAGAATAGGCGAACTGAACATCGCATCCGCGCCCACGGTAACGAGAAACTGCGCCGTCTCGACAACCTGCTCCTTCCCCCGCTCTGTCAGAGAATACGTTTTGTTTTCAGGAAGGGAATTCAGAATGAAGCGGACGTTATTTTCCGCTTCTCCGTGCCGGACGAGATAGAAAGTAATCATAACAAGGGAAATCGGTTCTCTGCGCGACTCACAACAACCCGTTATAGCCTACGTATCACCGTTTCTTAATGGAAAAAATGGTAGGCATCCATGCCGATGGCAACGACAAAAAAGAGGGCTGCCGAACCGACAGCTTTCATGACAAAACGCATAACTTCTTCATCCCGACTGAGCTTCCTACTGGGCTCTTTTTTCGGTGCGTGTTTTTTTCGCAACATCTTCTCAATTTCTTAACAATAAACATGAAACGATGTTCCTTGACACATCACATTTTTTCTGGCGCGGCTATTCCCATCAAGTCGAGCGTCTCCCCTAAAACGATCTTCACGGCACGGATAAGCTCCAATCGTGCTTCCGAAAGCAGCCTGCTCTCAGCATCCAGCACCCGACATCCATCATAAAACGAATGTAGCTTATCAGCAAGTCTCATCGCATACTGCGGCAACTTGTGCACGGAGAAATCCCGCGCCACGGCTTCGATCAGCTCAGGAAAAAAGAGCAGCTCGCGCATCAGCTCGCGCTCTTTCGGATGAACGAGGAGAGCGAGATCGCCGCCGTTTTTTGCGAATCCTTCTTCCTCGGCTTTGCGGAGGACGCTGCACAGGCGAGCATGCGCGTACTGCACATAGAACACCGGGTTTTTCTGCGAACGTTCCGCTGCCAACCCGAGGTCGAAATTCATATGCGTCTCCGGCGCGTACATGAGGAAAAAGAATCGCGCCACATCGTGTCCTACTTTTTCGATCAGTTCATCAATCGTCACGACGTTGCCGGCCCGCTTGCTCATCCGCACTTCCTGGCCGTCTTTCACGACTTTGACCAGCTGGACCAAGATAAAATCTATTTTCCCCGCAAAGCCGAGCATCACACCAGCGGCCTTGAAACGCGCTACATAGCCATGATGATCGGCTCCCCACGTTTCGATAATATGATTGAAACCGCGCTCCATCTTCTGCAAAATATAGCCACAATCAGAAGCGAAATAGGTTTTGCCGCCATCTTGCTTGACAAGCACGCGATCCTTGTCGTCGCCGTAATCAGTCGTCCGGAGCCACAACGCTCCGTCTTCTGACACGTAGGAAAGCTGCTTGTCCGCGAAAAGAGCCAGCGCCTTCTCCACATATCCCTGTCCCACGATATCCTGCTGCTCAGAAGTAAACACATCAAAATCGACCGCCATTTTTCCCGTGAGCGTTTTCTTGATCATCTCTTCCAGCACATACTCGGCCGCGGCCGCGCCGACTTCTTCCACCGTCTCCAGGGTCTTGAATTTCTCGTGTAATTCATCAATGTATTCGCCGCCATACACCGCTTCTTCATCCTGCAGTACGCTATGCCCCAGCTTGAGCACCTGTCCTCCGGCATCATTCACGTAGTATTCATTGGTCACAACAAATCCCGCCTTGCGTAACACCCGCGACAACGAATCGGCATAAAATCCGCCCCGACCGTTGCCTACCGAGAGCGGGCCGGTCGGATTGGCGGAAATGAATTCGTTATTCACTTTTACCCCCTGACCCATAGCACTCGTCCCGAACCGCTGCCCCTCACGTAAAATGTGCTCGACCGATACAGCCAGATTCTTTTGCGAGAGATAAAAATTGATATGGCCCGGTGCCAGCACTTCTATCTTTTCCAGCTCTTCCGCCATGCCCGGTGCCTCATTTCTGATGCTGTCAGCAATCATGGCGGCGATTTCCAACGGCGGTTGCTTGGCTGCTTTCGCCACAATAAGCGCGATATTGGTGGTATATTCCCCGAATTGTTCGCCTTTAGGCCGTTCCACGCGGATTTCCGGCAACTCAAAAGCAGGCAATGCCCCTGTTTCCTGCAACTCGCCAATGATAGCGCTGATTTTTTGCTCGAGCATCCTTTTCATAGTCTTTATCGTAGCGTACAAAAGCCAAAAAGGGAAGGGTGCGAAGGGCTGCAGAAAATTGCTATTCTGCGCTTCTTTCGCTACAGTAGAGATACTCCTATGACAGTCATTGCCACCAACAGACGCGCCAGTTTCGATTATACCCTCGGCGGACGCTACGAGGCCGGTTTAGAGCTGACCGGAGCGGAAGTAAAATCGGTAAAAACAGGCCATGCCAGCCTCAAAGGCAGCTTCGTCACGGTCAAGGGCAATGAGCTCTATCTAACCAATGCCCTGATACCGCGCTACGCCCAGGCCCACCGTGATACCAAGCATGAGCCCAATCGCCCGCGCAAACTCCTCCTCCACAAACAGGAAATCCGCTCTCTCATCGGGAAATACCGCACCGAAGGCTTGACATTGGTGCCTCTGCGGCTGTATACTAAGAAACAACTTGTCAAGTTGGAGTTTTCCATTGGCAAGGGGAAAAAGACCTATGATAAGCGCTCCGATATCGGCAAACGGGAGGCGGAAAGGAGTATGCGCCGGGCTCTCAGAAGTTGACCTCGTTCATTCAAGAAAGGAGAGAAGAACTGAAAGGTAGATGCCAAGAGCCACCGTGTTCGGAGGACCCAGACGCAGCACAAGGTTCACGGGTCGAAGGCCTCCATCAGGGATCTTGAATACTTTATCCGGATATGTCTCCTCTCCCCCATTTTTCTTGAGTGAATCAGGAGGAACCATCGCTAGACATTCGCGCCGACAGTGTTTCAGAAGCATTGCGGGCGGGGTTGTTTAGACTCGACAGGGCGTACTTTCAAAATATGCAAGCCGATCTCGATGGCATGATCGCAAAACTCGCCATCACGATGATAAATGCAAACTTCATCACAAAGGCAAAGAACGCATTTGCGCAAGCATTTGCTCCGTCTTTCGCTCTTGCTCTCGCCTAATTTTTAGCGCGTAGCCATCAGACTCCTGATTCTCGGTAAGGAAGTTCTGGTGTCATATAATCGAGACGACGCGAGGACATTTCTTTTTCTTTCCGCCTCAAGTTGTATTGCAAAAGAAAAGAATGAGAGAGAATTTTGTCTGCTTTTTACCTCTTTCATTTACACAAAGCACTCTAAGCTTGTAGAATATTTTGGAAAAACGTTTCTGGACATGGGTGCAATTCCCATCAACTCCACCATTTTTTAAAAAGTCAAAAAATGAGACGAAGACGTCACAATCGGCCAAAACCGAAAGCGCAGGTACTGGTACGCTCACGTTTGAATGAGCAGATTCTCGCCCCGCAGGTAGTCGTGATCGACGTACACGGCGTGAATCACGGTACCATGGACATCGCAGCCGCTTTGGCGTTGGCGAAAGAGCAGGAAGCCGACCTCGTAGAGGTATCCCCTCTCGCGGTACCGCCGGTCTGCAAAGTAACCGACTTCGGCAAGCTCCAATACCGCAAGGCCAAACAGGAGCAGCAAGCCAAAGCCAAACAGAAAAAAGTCGAAACCAAAGGCATCCGCATCGGATTCCGTACAGACACCCATGACCTTCTTTTTAAAAAGACCCAGGCGGAAAAGTTTCTCACCAAAGGCAACAAAGTCCGCATCGAAATAGTACTACGCGGCAGAGAAAAGGCCATGCAGGAAAAAGCCAGGGAGAATCTCCACCAGTTTCTCCGCAGCATCACTGTCCCGCACCGTTTCGAAGAAGAAGTGAAACGCGGGCCGATGGGATTCAGCGCCCTCATCGTTGCCGAATAATGAATTTTTAAATAACAGTATGCCAAAACTCAAAACCAGAAAGTCGGTCGTCAAAAAAGTGAAGATTACCGGTAGCGGAAAATTGAAAACTCGCTCCACTGGCCAGAACCATCACAACTCGCGCGATACCGGCAGCCAGACCCGCGCCAAGCGCAAAGACAATGATGTATACGATGCCGTCGCCAAGAATATCAAGGCAGCCCTCCCTTACTCATTTTAAATCTAAATTATCACGCATTTATTTGGGACTTTATAATTTGAATGCAGTTCGAGGCACAACTGAAGTGCATAGCAAGCTGTATGGATAATACTGCGGCGAGCACTGGAAGGAGTAACGAAGAAATGCGTCAAATTATAAAGTCCGAACATACTTATGACAAGAATCAAACGCGGTGTAATGACAAAGAAACGCCACAAGAACATCCTCAAGGCTGCCAAAGGCTTCCGTTGGGGTCGCAAGAACTTGTTCACCAAAGCCAAAGAGGCCGTGATCAAGGCCGGAAAATATGCTCATCGTGACCGCCGTGCCAAGAAGCGCAGCTTCCGCAGCCTGTGGATCACGCGTCTCAATACCGCTCTCGGTCTGAACGGCATGAAATACAATGACTTCATCGCCCTGGAAGGAAAAAAGAATATTGCCCTCGATCGCAAAGTGCTTTCACAACTCGCTGTTGAGAATCCAGACATCTTCACCAGGTTTGTCGAGAAAGTCCGCTAGTTTTCTCTCCTCCTTATCGAAAAAATCCTGCTCTCAAGCAGGATTTTTTTATCCTAAAAACCCCTCTTCTAAAGCACTTTCTGAGTATTGCATTTTTCACAGTTTTATGCTATAATCAATAGTTACCAAATTAGGCGGTGCCTAAGAGCAGTAACAAGGATGGGTTTGCCCGCCCCAAGGAAGCTTGAGTCGAGGCTCGCCAAAAAACAGCCCATCTCGGGCACCTTAACAATCGAAGTTCAGCGAAGTTTAGCGAAGGAGATTCATCATGGCACAAGTAATCCCCCGTATTGAAAACAGGATCAATCAAGATCTCGACAGCATGACACGTAATCTGGGAAAAATCACATTCGCCTCAGGGGCGCTCGTATGCACACTGGTAGGTTTTCTTCTCGGCTTGCTCATTGGCTCTTGGCTTGGCGGTTCACTGTTTGGAGCATCGGTCTGGTCAGCGCTCTATGTTGCCTCAGGTGCTCGCATAGTCTCCGAAAAAGATGTGTGGGTCATCGAGCGTCTTGGGAAATTCTATCGGATGCGTGGCACAGGGTTCTTTATCGGTTGTTTTATTTTCAATATCGATAAAGTAAAGCAGATTGTACCGCTTTATAAACAACAGATTAATCTCTGGAGTGACCCAAGCGATACCAACAACATGGTTGATTTCAAAGACGGGTCATGTCCAGTCAGAGCCCAAGTGTGGTACAAGCCACGAGCAAAAGATACGAGCGGTACCAATGATATCCTGGATCGAAGCATCTATGCTATCACCTACAGCTATAGCTCGCTTCCGCTATGGATTGAGGAACACCTTGATGCCCTCCTCAGATCACCACTTCAAGCATTAACAATCGAGGAAGCAGGATTGCAAAAAGGGACCATCGCCAAAAAAGCCGCAACGATTTTTGGAAATGGCCTCGGTGATGAGTCTGGAATCGAATTGGAACAACCTGACGGCGTTCTCATCACAGACATTGTGTTGTCTGATTCACAAAAAAAAGAACGTGAAAAAAAGCTCGAGGGTAAAAAAGACGCCGAAATGGCAACGCTCAGAGCGAGGGGATACATCGATCCTGTCACCATGATTATGGCAGAGGCCAAGTCCAAAGGCTCTGAAATAACATTTGACCAGGCGATGGATCTGTTCAACCAACAACGGGCTTTCGAGACAATCGCCGCTACAGGATCAAACATGACTTTTGTTGCGCCAGATTTACAAGGCGTCATGAAGACCATGGACGTAACGGCAAAAAACAAGCCCTCAGATGACAAACAAGGCGGAAAAGATCCTCGCCGCAGACAAGGAGCAAACAAATGACGTTCTTGGCATGGTTCATTCTTTCCATTGTTGTTGCAGGTAGCATTCTTGTTACCTCGTACTATAAACATCAAGCGACATCGAGGCATCCCGATACTACAGATGTCGCGTCCAGTGCGGCTGCGAGTCATGGCGCAGTCCATGGGACACCTCATGACTGGGGAAAGTGGCAAAGTAAAGTAATATGGCTTCTAACACTTGGAGTTCTCCTCTTCATCTCCTCACGAGTCTTTAACTTCGATTCGAATGATCTTTTCTCAAAGAAGAAGACTCTCGAGCTCGAAGTATCAACGCTGGAGCCGCATAAGCTGTGCGGGGTGCGTCCTGGGGAACGGAAATTTACGATCCCACACCAATCATTCATCCTCATGTATGGTGACAACTACGAAGTCACCAGTTACATACGGGTGAATGGGTCGCTCCCCAATGAAAGCTTCACAGTCGAAAGTAACGGGTGCGTACAGGTATCTTTTGCCTTCAACAGTAGGGCTCTCGGGAAACCAATCGACCCACAAGTGATTCAGATTACGTTTAAATAAAAAGGATCACAGCACGATCAAAAACACGGCGAACGATGATATTATTCATCGGACGCCGTTTTTTCTTTGCCTATATCTATACTATTCTTCTAGTTCGTAACGCAGACTCCGTTATGGCAAACACCGCTATCGTTGTTGCATACGATGCCTTCCGTTGCGATACCAGAACATTCATTGCCAGCACTGGCACCACCACAACCGACATTCGGTGTCCACACTTGGGGAGGCAGGCAGTTATAGCGATCGGGGGATTCTACGCATATATTGGCTGGCGAGCAGACGCCGGCAGCGGAATCACCGAAGAATGGACACCTGCTTCCCTCTGGGCATGCCGCATTCGGAACACAGGTTCCGTTGCGACAAGTACCACTATCGTTAGCGCCACACGCTATGCCTTCCGTTGCGATACCAGAACATTCACCGCTCCCGCTACCACCCGAAGGAAGTGCTGTGCAGCAATAAAGAAAACTTCCATCGGGTTGCGTGCATTCACTATCCCTCCCGCCCTGCTCGCTCGAGGTATTGCATGAAGTTTTACAGGTTCCCTGCTCCCCGAAGTTCGTGCAAGCACTACCAGCACTACTGCTGGTACTCCCTCCTCCTGCTCCTCCTGCTGCTGCCCCTTCACCTCCTCCAGCAAAAAGATTCGCGATCTGAGTCACGATGATGAGGGCGGCAAGCGCGACAACGATACCGATGATGGCATATTTGACGATATCCTTTCCGGTATCGATCCGGTCTTCGTCTCCGGCGGCAGTCAGATACATGATACCGCCTATGACGAGCATGATGATACCCAAGACCCCGACGAGGGAGAGGAGGAAATTGAGCACGTTCAGAGCAATCGCCGAAAGCGTCTTGGCTCCGGCAAGAGAGCTGTCCATGGCGTTCCAGCCGAGGATACTGGATATTTCCTTCAGAAAGGATGGCGCGGCGATACCGATGGCCAGCCCGATCATCGCGGCGGTGATGGCGCCCTTGGCAAGCTTCATGCGGCTGTCGTTGCCGGCCGAAGTGATGTAGAGAACGGCACCGATGACAATGAAGACCAGCGCCAGTACCACAATGATGCCCTGAAGAGCACCGAGGAGGCTGCCGAGCACCCCTTCCACAGTATCGAATCTGAGAGGGTTGGTGAAAGCGATAGACTGAGAAGCGCTGCCAGAAGCTGGCACAGTTGTCGGCTTGCAGCACGTTCCTCCGGCAGTACATGCGCCAACCGCACTTTCACCTGCATTACAGGAACCACCTCTACACGCTCCTCCTGAGCAAGACGCGGCGCTTATAGCGCAGCACTTGGGTGTGGCCGCATTCGGACAGGAAAAGCCGGACACTTCCATTGAACCGGTCGCGCATGATGCGGCACAAATCTGCCCAGCCGCGATTCCAGTGATGCATAGAGGCAAAGGGCCTACCGCCGCAACAGGCTGCAGGAACACAGGAAAACCAGAAAAAAGAACGGCAAGAAAAAAAACTATCTGAGCTCCTGTACGCATACGCGACGTTTTTAGAGGAAATTATTTCTTATGCGACTGTAAAGTCAGTAAGCGGTAACTCCTCTCGCACCCATAAGTCCCGCAACAGCATTGACGATAATCAATCCGGCCAGCGCTATCGCCAGCCCGATGAGTGCGTAGGTCATATTGCGCTTGGCCGTTTCCGCCATATCCTCATCGCCGGCCGAAACCAGATACTGCACCCCGGAAATGATGAAAGCGATGACCGCCAGCACCCCGATGATTCCCAGAAGCCAGTTCATAACCGTTGTCAAAAGATCATAAACCGACATGCCACTGAGACCGGTCGTAGAAGCAGCAGGAAAACACACCCCCGCCTTTAATTCAAAGTTCGTCGGACAGGTCGTAACGGCCAAAACACGGAAAACAGGCACGAGAAGAAACAACATTCCCAAGAAAAGAAAGCTCATCACAAAAAATCTGCTCATAACTTTTTTATTTTTCATAGCTCTTTGCATCTCATGGCCTTCATCGCTTACCTTGTTTATCTTTTTCCATATTACTCTTTTCTGGGCAAAAAAACAATCTCACCATCCGTCATCCGCTACTGCCAGCGAGCAAATGGCGGCGGCGGAAGCACAAGGCGTTGCAAGTGAGCCCATCTCCAACAGAGAAACAAAAACCACCCTTCTTGTCACTGTCGTTACACGAACGACGTGACTTGCGAAGGATGGTTTTTACGCAATCACTACGATGCAGCTGCATGCAGGGAGCTAGTAAGCAGTCCCCCCGGTACCGCCTGTCAACCCGGCAATAGCGTTGACTACGATGAGACCGATAAGAGCCACAACGAGACCAATAATGGCATACATCATGATGCTTTTGGCTTTCTCCACCTGATCCTCATCGCCGGCGGCGGTGAGATAGAGGATACCGGAAATCACGAAAGCGATAACCGCGAGTACTCCGATGAGCCCCAACAGCCAGTTCATGACACGTGTGACCAGGTCATACACTGACATATTGACAAGACCACCCGTACCGTTATTAGGAACGTTGAATCCTTGCGGTGTCGATGCGGCCCCTGCCATAAGCGGAGCGGCTGCGAGAGCTGTCGCAACAGCTGCGTACAGAGCTTGTTTAATTTTTTTCATACTTCTCACCTCCTTTCTTTTTGATATTTATTTTTTTCTCTTTGCTTTTTAGTGTGCAAAAAATGCCGTGAGTTGTCCTGTCAGTATCAGCGCTCCGAACGCGATCACAACACCAGTGACCGATCCGATGGCCGCATTCTTGGCTGTTTGCATCTGCTTCTCATCTCCTGCCGCAGACAAATAGAGTATTCCAGAAACCACTAGCCCGATTATACCAAGAACACCAATAATTGACAACAAGAAATTGAGCACGTTGAGCAGTATCAAAGAGACTGGCGGAGCATCCGTAATCACTCCGGCAAAAACCGTATCGATATGGAAAATATTTCGCATTTTTTTCTCTTTGCCTGTTTTTTTATTCTCCCTCCCCCATCCACCCATTATCTTTTTTTCTTCTCCTCTCCGCTTTTCTCTCACACGATGGAGCGTCGCGCAACCATCTCGCCATACAGGTAACAGGAGGAAACCCCTAAAAACCTGCCTTTCCAATAGTGAAAGAAACTGACTTCAATATGTTAGAGCCATCTTTAATTTTATAGGTATATGTGCCGGCTGCATACTGACTCTGGCAAAGAGTGTTTTGAGCGCAATCGAGCGGAAAATCAACCGTCTGAGTTGATTGCATATACAAAACCGGATGCGCCGCATTTTTCGCACTCCATTGAAAACTTCCGAGACAGCTGCCGCTGCCGTCGGCTGGAAGGGTACAAGCTGTCACTGTGATAGTCCCCGATGGCGTGAGCCCTACCGCTGCAGAATCATTTTTGGCGTAGTTCGTTCCTGAAGCAATAGTAGAATTGTTCAAACAAAATCCGCCGATGACACCTTCGCAATAACCTGCGCTTGGATTGGCTGGCAGCGGACTCCCTTGATATGTTCGGTAATTGATAACAAAAGCACCAGCATTGCCCGGATAACCGATACCGGAATCTTTTCCTCGCGCGCTACCGCCGCGTTTTGTATTCTCGGCGTTTTCATTGCGGATATTCAAGTAATACGTCGCGTGAGGTCGCAAACGGCAACCTGCGACTGGCGGATCAGTCGGATTCACGACGCGATAGGCATATGTCGTACACTGCGGATCAAAACCTGTCGCACCATCAAGATTGTCATAGCGAAAATCATTCGGCACCGTAGATATATTTCCGAACTCAGGTACCAGATTGAGATTGGTGTTTGCTGGAACTGTCACGGCAATGGACGGACTAGCCTCAGCAAATTCGAATCTGCCAATCTCGCCGACATCCCCCGTCGTGAACTGAAAACTTCTTGGTTTCTGATATTCCATGACAAAGTCATGATATCCGGAACTGGTTATTGGTTCAACGATGAGCTTCCCAGCGCCAGAATCCAGAGGCTGCCCGAGGAGAGGCGCGTGCGTGATCGGCGTAAAGGACGCGGACTTATAGTTCGGCGACATGAGATCGAATACTGAACCGCATCGATGGCGCGGGTCAGCGCTCGCTGCTGTTCCGTAAATCACATCTCCGTTGATGCTGATGCAGGTTGCATAATCTGCGACATTCGGCCAGGTACGTATTTTTTGCACGAGAGTCTCTACGGTAGGATATGTCCCGGATATCACAAGGTTCATCGATCCCCATCTGGCTCCGTCTATTATGATATTGGTTTGTGAAGAAGACTGACTGATATCGGTAGACGTTGTTATGATTGCGCTCGCTTGCTTGGTATGATCAGACGCTTTGCGAAACACAGATTTTGTTTGTATGCCCTCTGCTCCCCACATGTCTGCGCGATAAGGGAATGTTCCGATGAGAGCTGAGCCATTCCAGCGCCATTCAGCATTGCCATCAAACGGAGCGAAGTTGGCGCTATTATCACAGGCACCCGGGGTGAGCGATACTCCTGCCTTAGAGTGCGCCACCACTTCATAACAGGCTTCCAGATCGCCCTGTGTCGCCCCCGAAAGAGTAAATACGAGTGTCGCAGGGCTTGTTTGGGAAAGGTTGAATGTCCCGGATGATGGAACTATCGAAAGTGAATCCGCTGTTGATCCTGGGATACAGGTGAAATACCCTGCCTCTCTTGTGCAAAGACTCCCTACTTCACACGCACCCCCTTCAGAAACTTGAGCGGCACAAGTCGGAGGAGGCGGGCTGAAGCCATAGGCTTCTGCGTGCCTTTCCCATGTGCCCAAACTAGCGGCCGTTGTCACGGTAACATCCACCGTGCCTAAAATCGTATCCCCTTGCCTGAGAGACACAACATACGCTCCCGCTGGAGTATCCTTACTCGCGCTGATCGTTATGCCTCGACTCAGCTGATCCATACTGGTTATCGTGGTTGGAGAAATGTTCAGACCGATACCGGCAAAAGCTGTCTCTATGCCGAAGAAAGCAACAGGACTTTTTTGCGGTGCCAGGGATGACGGGCCGCCGGTAACAGTAGTGACAATCGGATTGGATACCGTTGGATTGACATTCGCACTCGTGCTTGTTTTCACCTGCGCAGTACCCCCCACAGCGACACTGACAGACGTCGCCGCAGGATTGACCGGATCGAGAGCGAGAGAGGCCTGCGCTACTCCGCCATTCCCTGCCCTAGTCAGTGGCGCTGAGCTCGCACTGGATGTAACATCACAGGAAAAAGTGAAGACACCGTTTTGCTTGATGCCACTTAGGAACTGGGTATTGACCAGGAGAGTGAGGACGATATTCACGATGAGCCAGGCAGAGAGCATGACGGCGAAACCGATCATGGCGGCTTTGATGCCGCTCTTGGCGGTAGACATCATGCCTTCGTCACCGGTGGAGACGATGTAGAAAATGGCCATGGCGACTATGA
>JBAQEZ010000002.1:0-116517 GCA_049287005.1 Candidatus Moraniibacteriota bacterium
CCGGTCAGGCTCTCATTTCCGGCGGTACAGGCGCTCCGACCTTCTACGCTCCCACAGCCGGCTCCATCCTCTTCGCCGGTACTTCCGGTATCTTGCAACAAGACAATGCCAACTTCTTTTGGGATGACAGTACAAACAGGCTCGGTATTGGAACGGCGGCTCCGACGACGCTCTTTGAAATCTACGGCAGCGGAGCGGATGTCGTCTCGACGATTACGGCAGCGGATGCCACCTACGACCCGATCCTCAAGTTCCGTACCGGCGCTTCTCCTGCCATTCAGTTCTCTCTGGGTATTGATAATTCCGATAGTGACAAGTTCAAAATCTTCTCCGGCGATGGCCTGGGATCGGGTGATGAATTCGTCATTGATGCGAGCGGCGTGACGACGATCGCCAATCTCAATCTCGGCGCGGCCACATTCGATACGGACGCAGGCATCGTATCGTGGATAGATATGCCGGTCACATCTGCTGCTTCAGCGGGCACGATCGAAAGTTATACCGCCCAAATCGATAATAATCCTCTTCTCACGGTCTACGCGGAATCCGATGGCGCCGGCAGTATCCAGAACAGCGCGGTGGGTATCGGCATGGCAACCCCGATAGCCAAACTGGATATCACTCAATCCGCTACCACGGCCACCGCCAGTACTGGATACTATGGTTTGCGGAGCACAGTCACGGATAGCGGCGTAGTGATTACCGGTACCGATACCGACTATGGCACATACACATCACTGACGAGAACAGGTGCCACCACGAGCGGCGCGACCGCTATCAATACCTACGGCAACTACACCACGCTCTCCCATACCGGGGCGGCGAGCGGTACGGTGAATGCCTACGGCAGTTACACGACAGCTACCGGCAGTACCGGCGGCACTTCCACGCTTTACGGCAATTACGTCACGGCCACCGGAGCGGATACGACCTATGGTCTCTACTCCACGGTGACAGCCGCATCGAGTACGACTGCCTATGCTCTCTATGCTGATGCCGGAGCTGGGGCCGGTACGGAATATACGGCAGCCTTCATGAATGGCAACGTCGGCATCGGTACGGCGACTCCTGGTTCGAAACTTGTAGTCACTGGAACAGGAACAACAAGTGGAGACTTCAAAAACACGGGAACAGGCGCGACCCAATACGGGCTGAACGCCGAGGCAACTGGCGCTAGCACACTCAACATCGCTGGCTATTTCTGGTCCAGTGGGGCATCGGCTAATTATGGAATTCAGCTCGGCGTTGGCGCTGCCGCAAACAATTACTCTATTTATGCTAGCGGAGGAGCACAAAGTTATTTCGCCGGCAACGTCGGTATCGGCGACACGACGCCGGATGGTACCCTCGATCTTGATTTAACTTCTACATCTACTACTGGAGCCTCTGAATACGGCGGCAATTTCACTGTCTCTGATACGGGGGTCGTGACCTCAGGCACAGATGTGACCTATGGTCAATCCACCCTGGTCACTCACACTGGCCAGACCGGTGGCGTTATTGCTACGTATGGCAATTACACTCGAATGACGACAGATAATGCTGGCTCTGGCACCTCAACAGCCTATGGTCTCTATATCTATGATTGGGGAGCTAATATCTCGGGAACCAATGCGGATGAGAACTTCGGAATATATATCAATACCGCCGCCACTGCCAGTACCACTACTTATGGAATTTATGCCAACGTCGGAACCGGTGCCGGTACCGAATACTCCGGTGTCTTCCTCAATGGCAACTTTGGCATCGGTACGTCCAGTCCCGGTACGCTTCTGGAAATCGGTTCCTCTGATCTGGGTGACGGTGTCGCCGGACCGGTCATCACGCTGGGTCGCAATACCAACGGTACCAATACCGGTGCCGGATCAATCAATATCATGAGCAAGGCCGGAACCGCTGGCTATGTCTGGCAAGACAATACGGGTATGCTTCGCATCAACACCGCCGCTCCGACCAATGCCAACGATGTAGCTGGAACCGTCATCGGCACGCAGGCTTCCTCTCTCGCTTCCAAGGATCTCGTTGGGCAGTTCACTGATAATGCGGCAGCTCTCAGCGCCATCATCGATGCTCCGCTCTACAACTTCACCTACAAATCAGGCGCGTACAACAATCAGGAGTTCACCGGTATTATCACCGATTACTCTCCCATCTTCGGTATGGACAAAGATACAGAGCATCCGAATGGCAAGAGCCTGAATATGATTACAGCCATTGGCTATACGTTCGGCGCCATCAAAGAGTTGAGCCAGAACTTCGTAGAGAAGAATACGCAGAATGATACCCTCATCGCTGATATTTCTCTCAAGACGGACCGGAACATCACGACTCTGGCAGAACTGCAGGATTCCGTGGATACCCAGCTCACGGTTGCGGGGACAGAGCTGACGACGCTGGCCGCGAAGGGCGCCGCTACGGATGACGTACTTGCTCTGCATACTGCTCAGTTCTTGACCGACGAGACGCGACTGACCGCTCTCGAAACGCTGACGGATCAGCTTCAATTGGATATTAACGCCCAAGCTTCCAAGACAGCCCTGCTTGAAACGCAGATGCAGTCACTCGTGGATTTCTACACGACATTCGACCTCGGCAATCTGGTAGCCAAAGATGCGGCTGGCAACATCGATCTCACCGTAGACGTCCTTGGTAACCCCATCCTGCTTGGTGGAAAACTGAAAGCCGCTGTCCTGGAAACGGGCGCTCTCGTGATCAATGTGATCGATCCGCTCGCACCGACTATCGGCACGGCTGAGATTTTTCCGGTGGCCGTAGATGCTGACAGTGATGGCAATGATGATTTTACGAGCAAGCCAATGACGGATCCGGAGGTCATGGCGCGAGATGGCCAGTTTGTGCAAATAATTACCCAAGCCATGCGGCCGATGATCCAGGGCTCGCGTATCTTCACCACGTTCAAGGGAAATCCGAATGGATTCACCTGGGTAGAAAAAACGAAAGACGAGAACCATGATTATGTTGGTTTCAAAATCCGTCTTTCTCAACCGGTAACCGCTCCCGTGAAAGTGGATTGGCTCTTGATCGAGCAGAACGACAGCACACCATAGAGATGGATATGACCAGGAGCGGGAGTGCCACCGCCTACGGTAGCACGAATACGGACGACAATGGCGGCCTGGACAGTCAATGTCTGTACCTCTAGCCGGCCAACTCTCCCGAGAAAGATCAGTCACCAAAGCGGGGAAATCAATGTGCATACCGTGTCAGTCTGTGCGGCCTGCTGATGGGAAAGAAAAGCAACAATCTGTTACAATAACAAGGAGCAGTTTTCAATATTTATGACCATTACATCTTCTCGTGTCATTCAATGGATTGGAATCATACTGATAGCTACCGTCATCGGTGGAGGAGTGTATCAGTATTTCAACGCGCGTGCCGCAGTGAAGTTCAACGCCTCTCAAACGACGCTCAATACGAACGGTCTCGTGGGTCACTGGACCCTTGATGGCGCGGACACTGTGTGGACCTCTTCTACCGCTGGTACCGCCACCGACATCTCCGGCCAAAGCAACACCGGCACCCTCACCAATATGAATCGTGATACTAGTCCGGTGGTGGGAAAAGTCGGCCAGGCCCTATCGTTCAATGGAAGCGATAGCTATGTGCTGGTGCCGACGGAAAATGGCTTCAGTACGAAAACAACTGGCAGCCTATCTGCATGGTTCACCGTGGTCAATCCATCCGCGACGCAGTATTTATGGCGTTCAGGTCAAACGTCTGGCAATACGCCTTCGGTGTATAGTAGCGGAGGGATATTGTACTATCATAACATCGGTCAAGAGGTCACTCTAGTGGCTACCGCGGGGCTTGTGGGGCAATGGCATCATTTGATCGTTACTTGGACTGCCGGCGAGAGAACCGCGTATCTTGATGGCACCTCTATAGGCGCGGGAGAAGTCCCCTCTGATTGGGGAACGGGCTTTCATTTCGGTGCCGATAACGATCATACATCCGCTTGGAATGGTTCTATCGATGAAGTCCGTCTCTACGACCGCTCCCTTTCTGCCGAGGAAGCGGCTGATCTCTACACTCTGGGTACGGCGACGATCAATGCTTCGCAGAACACGCTCAATACCAGCGGCCTCGTGGGCCAGTGGTCTTTCGATGGCAAGGATATCAACTGGGCCTCCTCTATTACTGGCACTGCCGCTGACACCTCCGGTCAGGGTAACACCGGTACCCTGACCAATATGTCCCAGTCCGCCAGTCCCGTCGTCGGAAAAATCGGTCAGGCACTCAATTTCGATGGGACGAATGATTATGTGAACGCAGGAGCTCCTTCCGTTTTGAATAGTTTAGGAGATTATACGATTTCGGCATGGATTAAGACGAGTTCTGCCGCCAACTATTTGGTAGTTGCCTCAAAATGGAACCAAAGCTCTAGTGGCTATATGCTCATGATAGATTCATTAGGCAAGCCAGAGTTTTGGTCCGAGGGATTACCATCGAGCACCAATTATACTATTACTGGGAGTACGGCTGTTAATGATGGTAAGTGGCACTATATTGTTGGGAAACGCGATGGAGCCACAATATATCTCTATGTAGATGGGGCATCGGCCGCAACTCCTGTTGCTGCTTCCACAGAAACTATTACGACAACTACTCCCCAACTGATTGGTGCATATTGGAACGGCGCTGGTACTCCTTCTGTATGGTTTTTTTCTGGCACCATCGATGACGTCCGTATCTACAGCCGCGCTCTCTCTGCGGTGGAGATCCAGAGCCTCTATGCTCTCGGTGATGCCGACAAAGTGAACTCCAGCGTTTCTCAATCCCAGGGTACCGGCCGTCTCGACAGCGGCCTCGCCGGGTACTGGAAGCTCGATGAGAATACGGGGAGTACTGCTGCCGACTCGAGTACGAACGGTTTTACTGCCGGGACGATTAGCGGCGCCTCATGGACTACCGGACAGATTGGAAGCGCTTTGAATTTCGGAGCGGCCACGACGGATGTTGTTGATTTAGGGATCGCGAATATGACCAATCGGAGCCAATTCACCTTGAGTGCTTGGATCGATCCAACGACACTGGTTAACTCCACTGGTTACTGTATTGCCTCCAACCGGACGGCAGGAAACTTAGGATTTTCATGGTCAATTAAGAATGCCACCGGATTTGATCCCAATATCACTGCTGCAATGGATTTTACGATTCAAGGGGTAGCTTCTTATGCAACTTCCACGACTCCCGTGACGAAGAATGCTTGGCAGCATGTGGTGATGGTCTTCGGAAATTCCCAAGTGAAATTTTATAGGAATGGAGTGCTAATCGAAACCATGGCGACGGGATCGATGACGACAGGAACGAATCTTCTCTTGGGAAATTGTGGACCGGCAGGATCAACTACGCCCTTCAAGGGGATGATTGATGAATTCCGGATTTATGATCGGATGCTCTCCGCCAACGAAGTCACGACACTCTACCTGCTCACGACGCCGACCGGGGTGGACACGAGCCTCAAGGGCTACTGGTCCTTCAACGGCGCAGATGTCTCCGGCACCACCGCCTATGATCGGAGCGGCGCCGGTAACAACGGTGCCCTCACGAATGGCCCGGCGGCTGCTATCGGCAAACTCGGTCAGGCACTCAATTTCGATGGGACGAATGATTATGTCAGCGTGCCCAACGCTTCCAGCTTGAATCCGACCAACGTGACAGTCGCAGCCTGGGTGAAGACCAGCACGACGGACGGCTACATCATAGCCAAGGATCCGCCAGCAGAGAAAGATGCTCTGACAGTCTCAGAGCAACCGGTGGGTACATTGTGGCAATATTTTGCAATCAATAACATTGCCGATTATATCACAGCCCATAAAAACACCCTCCTCCTGTCTGTGTTTTTGCTTTCGTTGTTTTCTTTGGGTATGTACAAAACCAAAGAAAAAGAGATTTCTGTCCATCTGATCATTTGCGCCATGGCGTTTTCCGGCGGAGCGGCTCTCATCTATGAAGTGGCCGCTACCCAAGCGCTGACATATTTTTTTAACTCCAGCTCGTATTCTATTGCCACGGCTATTGTTTCCTTTTTGCTCGGTTTGGCGTTGGGCAGTTTTATTCTCTCCAGATACTTGCAGAGAATAACCAAGCCTCTACGCACGCTGGTAATTTTGCAGGGAGCAGCCGGCCTGTACGCTCTTCTTATTTTGCCGCAGTACGGTTTCATCGCTTCGGCATTGTCGTCGTTGTCTGCTCTGTCAGCCGGCTCGGTAGCGCTGATACTGATCATCAAGTTCTTCATGGGCATCATTTTCTTGCTATTCCCGACGATTATGCTCGGCGCTTCTTTCCCGCTGGCCTCGTCTTTGGTCATCAAAGACATGAAAACCGCGGGGAGCGACGTGGGGCGGCTTTATTCCTGGGATCTGATCGGCGCGATTTTGGGTGCGCTCATAGCTGGTTTTGTCCTCTTACCGATTTTTGGACTGACCATGGCTTTTGTGTTTGGCGCAAGCATGAATCTTATCGCTGGTCTGCTGGTCAGTAGCCCGAGTGGAAAAAAAATGTGGCTGGTGCTGCTCTCAGCGGCGGTTCTTATTCCGTTGATTGCTTTTGTCATACAGAGCCGGGCAACCCCTGACTGGGTGCAGGATGAGTCCGGCGCGCCGGTGCGGCAGCAAGGAAACGGTGTTCTTTTTCAGGAAAACTCGCCGCATGGTGAAGTTATGGTGACGAAAGAAAACGACTATACGACGCTTTTCATCGACAAGATGCCACAGTGCGGTATTGATTATCCGCTGGCGACGCGAAATTTGGGCATACTGGTCAATCAGCTGCCGAAGAACCAGCAGGCCTTGGATATCGGGCTGGGGTGCGGTTATTCCAGCCGGCTGATAGGGGGAAGTGCTAATATCGCGCATGTGAATGTCGTGGAGATCAATCCGACAATATCGAAAGTTATAAAATATTTCAACAACGAGTCGGTGCTGGATAATCAAAAAGTGACTATCGTGCACGACGATATCATGCATTATTTGGCGCGCTATCCTGAGCAATATGATTTTATCAACGTGGACATGAGCCATGCGGGGGCGGGTAGCGTAGCGCCGTTTTACACCTTGGAATATTTTCAGTTGCTGAAAGCGCATGTGGCCGCAGGCGGGACCATGAGGGTGTGGGCCGGGTATGGCAATTACGAATTTGTCAGATCTTTTTACCAGACAGTCAGACAGGCTTTCCCCCAAGTAATTGTTAAAGCAGGGACTGATTTCAAAGATGATTATTTCAGCAACATAGAATTTTATGTCGGCGCCGAAAATGTGCTGCTTCAGACCGAGGCGGAGAAAACGCTGCAGGCCAAGCTGAGCAAGGAACCGGCACGCTTCATCAGCACCCTGGATAATCAGATGATCAGCCGTATTTGGCAGGCATGGGGCAGGCCTTATTATGAAGATTATTTTGGCGCTCAGAGTACTCAACTGGCACAAGACAAGCCTCGTATCAAAGACAACTACCTTTTTCCGCTAGACGTCAAACCTGGCGATACCATGCAGGCCGGTGTGCGCATCATCGATGCGAACGGCGTCGATTCGGTACGTATTTCCTTTCCGCACGAAAAGGGGACAGACCGGCTGGAGATGAGGCTGACGAAAGGCACGATGTATGATGGCTTCTGGTCGGCGCAGTGGGAAGCACATGATACGCTTGATAAGGAATATATCACGACCGTGATCGCGCAGAATGCGCAAGGGATGCAATCTCAGGCTCAAATGCGTTGGACGGACGTGTCCGGCTGCACGCCATCCAGCCCCACGGTCAGTTTGGGTTCTGTCGCGTATGCCGCCGCCATTGGCGGAACTTTTAACGTAACCGCGACCGCGACTGGTTTTTCGGGGGCTTGCGCCCTAAGGATTCAGGATGATACTTCTGGTAGCTATACGACAGTGCCGAATACCGATACGGATCTGGATTGCAATGGCGTCAGTTGCTCTACGACCACTACTACGAATGCTACGAAAACTTTACGGTGCCAAGCCGCGGGGACATACAATATAAGAGCAGATGAGAGTAATCTCGCCCATTCTGCTGTTTCCACGGTCTCCTGTCTTTCACTTACCGATATGCCCTATGGCATGAGCACTGTCGGCGGGGGACAATTCGTCATTATTAGTGGCAGCACCGTCTATACTGTGACGAGTTCTACCTCCATCACCGATAACCAGTGGCATCATGTGGTCGGCACCTATGACGGGACGACGATGCGGATCTACGTCGACGGGACGCAAACGGGATCTGGTACCAGCTTCTCGGGTGATCTGCCGACCAGCAAAACCGGAGCCCTCCGCATCGGTGCGGATTACTACCCCACTCCGGCCAACTTCTTCACTGGCTCCATTGATGACGCGCGTCTTTATAACCGTGCCCTCTCTGCGGAGGAAGTTGCCACCCTCTACAACTCCGGCCGCTAGCCTTTCCAACAGTGATTCTGGCCGTCTGAAACCGTTGCCAGGCTGATTTTGGTCGGTATATGCGGCAGGGTTGACAGGAGGGTTTTTGCTGCTCTTCAAAAAAAGCCTCTTATACCCTATAATAAAGAAGTTATCAATAATTGGCCTGATTATTAACCGAAGTAGCGTATGCAATCCGAAAAACCCTCGTTCGCCCGTTTTGGAGGAAGTGTCAATCTTGCTCAGGTGAGTCGCCCAGCCTCTTTCGACCGTGAATCGTCCCCACGGGCTGTCTCGCCGTCGGAGAACAAGATACCGAAGACCGCCACCGTATTTGGGGGAGTCATTTCCGTCGTTCTGGTAGCGCTCTTTTTCGGCTTGCCTCTGTTTTTTACCGGGTCGACATTCCAGGGAATCGCCTTTGAGAAGCAGCTCTATTTTTATTTCTGGTTGCTGATCGGTATCGTGGCGTGGTCATCGAAAGGAGTGATGACAGGAGAACTCCGTATCAGGCGGACACCGCTTGATATTCCGATAGTTTTGTTCTGGCTATTTTATGTCGCGACGGCATTTTTCTCTGTCGATCGCTGGCATAGCTTCTGGGGGTTTTTCGGCGATCCGTCACGCGGCGTCATTTCTGTAACGGCTCTTATTTTGGCGTATTATCTCCTCCTGAGTCATTTTACGGTGAGGCGTTTTCATCTGATGTTTTGGTCATTTTTGCTTTCCGGATACATCGTGGTGCTGTGGAGCTTCCTGGTCATGATGAAGCTGCAATTTCTACCTACTGCCTGGGAGAAATATGCGCCGATCAGCCTGATCGGAACAGTCTCCAATCTGGGCATATTCTTGGGTATGTTGGTGCCGCTGTTCCTGACCGCGATTTTTGTTTTATGGAAAGAGGATACCCTCAAAAAAGTATCCCGTCTGATCCTCACCGCACTGATCCTCAGCGGGCTGATCCTGACATTATTCCTGCTTTTGGCTCTCTACCCGTTCGTTTCTTGGATTGTGGTGTTGGGCGGCCTCAGTCTTTTTCTGGTGTATATCTTGGCTCAGATCGTGCGACCGAGAGAACAGTGGGTGTGGTTGCCGATGGTGGTCTTCGTAGTCGTGTTGACTTTTCTCATGATCGGGAGCTATAAGCTGGGCTTGGTGCGCACCAATTTGCCGATAGAAGTGACTCCGAACGCGACTCTTTCTTGGCAAATCGCCAAGGACGCCATCAAAGAACACTTTTTCACCGGTGTCGGAGCGGCCAATTACGGATATGCGTTTTCGATGTTCCGGTCAGAAGGGTATAATTTGAACGCGCTCTATACGCTCCGTTTTTATCAGGGGACAGGATTGTTTTTTGAAGCGTTTGCGACTATCGGCGTCATAGGCACGATACTCTTCCTTCTGTTGTGGCTATCCTTTATTTCGGTCGGCCTGTATCTGCTCTCGTATGAAAAACAGCGCAACAAGATCTACTCGCTCGGATTGTGGTCCGTGGCTACGATGCTTTTTCTGGCGAGTTTCGTATCCGCAGTGGGCGGGCCGCTCCTCCTGATCGGAGCCCTCTTGGCGACTCTGGCTCTCGGCGCGGTGTTGTGGGAGAGCGAATCTGAAGAGAAATATCTGCAGCTTTCTCTCAAAGCAGCGCCGAAGTTCGCTCTTGCGCTCGCCTTCATCTTCATGGTGGTGTCGGCCGGCGTCGCGTTCTTGTTTGTGTTTATGGGAAAAGTATTCATCGCGGACGCTCATGCGGGGAAAGCCGTCCGCCTCTCAGCGGTCAGTCCCAGCACAGACTCGATAGATTTGCTTGGTAGCGCTATCGCTATTTATCCGCAGGAAGGTCGTTATTACACACGGTTGGCTCAAGGCTATATGGCTTTGGCCAATGTGGAAGCCGGCAAGTCTGAACAAGAAAGAAGTATCGATACGGTGGCCGCGTATGTGCGTCAGGCGGTAGGTATCGGCGAAGCGGCAAAGCGGCTGATGCCCAACGATGTGATGGCTGTCGAATCTCTCGGTCTTATCTATGAGAATGCCGGACTTTATGCCAGTGACGCGTTGCCGAAAGCAGCGGACTTATATGCTCGCGCGCTTGAGCTGGAACCGGAGAATCCTCTGTATTCAGTGAAGTTGGGTCAGATCAAGAAGCTCTCTGCGGACGGGAAGGCCGAGGGAGCGGAGCGCGACGGTCTGTACAAGGAGGCAGCGGCTTTTTTCCAGAAAGCGATTGATCAGAAAAATGATCTGGCGGTTGCCTATTACAACCTGGCGGTCGTGCGGTCGCATTTGAAAAACGTGGAGGGCGCAGTGGCCAGCGCCGAACAGGCGCTCGGTTTCGACAGGAGCAACTTGAACTACGCGTATAATCTGGGAGTCTTGTATCAATTGCGGGATAATGACGGCGATCAGGCACGGGCAGAAAAAATGTTCAAAGATATCCTGGCGAGCAATGAAAAGCTTATCGATGTGCGTCTCAGTCTCGGGTTGCTCTATGAAGATATGGGGAAAAAAGATGCGGCCGAGGAAGAGTACGGGAAGATACTCGGGTTCTTGCCTGAAGACGGTGCGGACAACGTGAAGCAGACGCGCGAGCAAGTCAAAAAGCTTATCGACAATGTCAAAAGCGGTGTAGGAAACCTGACCAAAAAATCTGCGGCTACGCCGCCGGTAGAAGTAGCACCGGCTGCCCCAGCGTTGCAACCACCGACACTCCAGTCACCGGTAGCGCCTGTCGGAGCGCCTCTGCCTGGCCTCCCTGACGGCGTCTCGCCGTAGCCGAAAGGGATACTAGCGAAAACAGGACACAGAATCCCGCCGCGGCGGGATTCTTCATAGGTGGTGCGGAGGGGTTTTTTGGGAGCGAGCTGGAAGGGGGTGTAAAAACGCACAATGGAGCTTTATCAAGGCTTTATTTATGGGTGTATAGCATGACAGCAACGGGCATATTTTCTTTGCGGGACAGGGGTTGACAACCTTTTATATACTCTGTAAGATGAATAGTACGAATTAGAAAAGTGCCTCAAAGTACTTTTTTTGTTTTCCCAGGGTGTTTTTTTATTGTCCAATGAAGTAAGAGGAGAGAAAGTATATTTTTTTTCGAACGCAGGACGACATCAAGGAGCGTGTGCTCCTTCTTATCTGGTATCGTGTCAAGGGTGTCACAGAAATTCTGAGGAAATGTTTGTTTCTCTTGCGAGAAAAGAGCGATAGACATTTCCGCAGAAGTGCCTTAACAACTTATGTCTTTTTCAAAAGGATCACCGATTGCCTGGCAGCGGAAAGTAATCCGATTTTTTTGAGATAGTCTAAATAATGTATGTATACCCGCGCACTTTTTATCCAAAGTGCAGGGTAAAGGTCAAGCAAATTCAACGAAGAAAAAACAGTGCGTCGAATGCGCAAACATTCTTCACTGTTAACCGATTGTCCGTGAGAATTTTCTCTTCGGAGAGAATTTTTGCGGACAAGAGAAAAAAGAAGGTTACTTAACGCATGGTGTGGATGCCTTGACTGAAGCAAGCGATGAAGGACGTAGGAGGCTGCGATAAGCCTCGGGGAGCTGTCAACCAAGCTTTGATCCGGGGATTTCCGAATGAGGCAACTCTATCTGTTTTTACAGATAAACCGTATCTGAATACATAGGATACGGTAGCATACCCTGGGAATTGAAACATCTTAGTACCAGGAGGAAAAGAAATTAATAAAGATTCCGTAAGTAGTGGCGAGCGAACGCGGAACAGCCTAAACCACCGAGCTTGCTCGTGTGGGGTTGCAGGGCCTGTAGACTCGATTGATCGGGGTCGTCGTATTTCTGTTAGCAAAATGTTCTGGAAAGAACAACCAAAGAGGGTAATAGTCCCGTATGTGAAAACGAGAATACCATGATGTACAGGTACCTAAGTAGGGCGGGGCCGGAGAAACCCCGTTTGAATCTGGGAGCACTAACTTCCAAGGCTAAACATTGCTTCAGATCGATAGTGAACTAGTACCGTGAGGGAAAGGTGAAAAGCATCCCGATAAGGGAGGTGAAATAGAACTGAAACTCCATGCTAACGAAGAGTCGGAGCCTTGTTCAATCAGGGTGACGGCGTGCTTTTTGCAGCACGATCCAACGAGTTAGTTTTACGTGGCCGTCTAAGGGATGACGAATTCCGGAGACATAGTGAAAGCGAGCCTGAATAGGGCGAAATTATGGTCGCGTGGACTAGACCCGAAGCCAGACGAGCTACATATGAGCAGGGTGAAGCGTCGGTAAAACGACGTGGAGGCCCGCACCCACTTGCTGTGCAACTCAAGGGGATGACTTGTGTGTAGGGGAGAAATTCCAATCGAGTTTGGCAATAGCTGGTTCTCTCTGAAATAGCTTGAGGGCTAGCGTCTTGTAAATTGTATCCGAGGGGTAGAGCTACTGGATGAGAATTCGCGGCTTGCCGTAGGGTTTTCAACCAAACTCCGAATACTCGCGATATGTACCAAGGCAGTCAGTACTCCGGGGCTAAGCTCGGAGCACAAAAGGGAAAAAGCCCAGATCGTCAGCTAAGGTCCCAAAATCTGTATTAAGTGGGAAAGGAAGTGAAGACTCTCAGACACTTAGGAGGTTGGCTTAGAAGCAGCAATCCTTTAAAGAGTGCGTAATAGCTCACTAATCTAGAGTCTTCGCGCCGACAATGTAACGGGGCTAAAATACAGTACCGAAGCTACGGACTCTGTCGCAAGACAGAGTGGTAAGAGAGCGTTCCATATGCACTGAAGCGGGAGGGTGACCGACCGTGGAGCGTATGGAAGTGAGAATGTTGGAATGAGTAACCGCAATGAGGGTGAGAGCCCCTCACATCGAAAGTCCGAGGTTTCCTGGGCCATGGTGATCATCCCAGGGTTAGTCGGTCCTAAGGCCAGGCTGAAAAGCGTAGTCGATGGACATCAGGTTAATATTCCTGAACTATTTGTATATTCGAAGGAGAGACGCATCTCTGTACTTCTTGCCCCTTATTGGATTGGGGTTTGGTCTCTGAGGACGTCGCGCAGGCAAATCCGCGCGGCATTCGTCCGATGGAGATTGACGACGCTCGTCGCAAGACGGGTTAAGGAGAGGGAGCGGGGTGCCAGGAAAATCTTCTAAGGTTCGTATGCAAGTATCCGTACCGCAAACCGACACAGGTGGACTGGGCGAGTAGCCTAAGATGAACGGGAGAGAATTCGTTAAGGAACTCGGCAAAAAAGCTAGACGTAAGTTCGCAATATGTCTTGCCAGCCGCAAGGTTGGCCGCAGCAAAAGTTTTCCAAGCGACTGTTTATCAAAAACACAGGTCTCTGCAAACCCGCAAGGGGAAGTATAGGGGCTGACACCTGACCAGTGCTGGAACGTTAACGGGAGCGGTGCAAGCCAATCCCCGAAGCGCCAGTGAACGTCGGCGATAACTATAATCGTCCTAAGGTTCTGAAACTTCTATGAGGTTTCAGAAGGACTGGGACGATTGTAGGAAGTGTGATAAATAGAAAAGAACAAAAGTATTACAGACAGGGAAAAGTAATTGCTTCTCTCAATGAGATTGAGAGGTCCAAAATACTTAGCCATATGCTGGAAACTCTGGAGTATCTGATGATACTATGGTAATATTGTTCCATAGAACAATATGTCAAGTAAAAAATCAATCAGTGTGTTTCGCTCTTTAGGTGAAATGCCAGACAATCAGCAGGAAAGACTAAAGACCATTGGCTGGATAACCGGTTATGTGGATGGAGAAGGATGTTTCTCTGTGAGTTTTATCAAGAATGCTACTACGAAAAGTGGTTGGCAGATATTTCCAGAATTTGTGGTAACACAAGGTGGAAAAAGTAAAAATTCACTTGAGATAATCCAAAACTTCTTCGGATGCGGCAGAATATTTGTGAATCGACGGTATGATAACCATCGAGAGCATATATATCGTTATTGTGTCCGATCACAAGAAGATCTTCGAAAAATAATTATTCCATTTTTTGAAGGACATCAACTCCGAACGGCCAAGAAAGAAGATTTCAAACATTTTTCTTTTATTCTTCGTCAGATGGAATTAAAAAAACATCTCACGCAGAGAGGAATGATGGTGATTGCAAAACGAATTGAAAAGATGAATCATAAGAAAACTTCAAGGTTTTTAGAATCCTCAGAGACCAAACGCTAAGCTCGTGTAAACGAGAAAAGAGAGTCCGTGCTCATTGGCGACAATGAGATAACATAACAGAGCGAAATTCCTTGTCAGGTAAGTTCTGACGCGCATGAAAGGTGTAACGACTTGGAAACTGTCTCAACGAACATCCCGGTGAAATTGCAATGACGGTAAAGATGCCGTCGACCTACAGCTAGACGAAAAGACCCCATGGAGCTTTACTATAACTTGGTATTGACTTAAAGTTTTTGCTGCCGAGCATAGGTGGGAGACTATGAAGCACCCCTTCTGGGGGGTGTGGAGTCGTCACTGGAATACCACCCTGCAGAGATTTTAATTCTAACCCACCGCCGTAATCCGGCGGGGGGACAGTGCCTGGTGGGTAGTTTGACTGGGGCGGTCGCCTCCTAAAGTGCAACGGAGGCGTTTACTAAGGTTGACTAGGCCCGGATGGAAATCGGGCCGATAGCGCAAAAGCATAAGTCAGCTTTACTGAGAGACCGATCAGTCGATCAGTTACGAAAGTAGAATTTAGTGAACCGACCATTACTCGTAGGAGTGTGGAAGATCATCAGATAAAAGTTACCCTGGGGATAACAGGCTGATCTTGCCCAAGAGTCCATATCGACGGCAAGGTTTGGCACCTCGATGTCGGCTCATCACATCCTGGGGGTGGAGAAGCTCCCAAGGGTTTGGCTGTTCGCCAATTAAAGTGGTACGTGAGCTGGGTTCAAACCGTCGTGAGACAGGTTGGTTTCCTATCTGCTGTAGGCGTGTGTTGCTTGAGAGAACTCTTTCCTAGTACGAGAGGACCGGAAAGAACGAACCTCTGGTGTATCTGCTGTTCCGCCAGGAGCATCGCAGAGTAGCTACGTTCGGGTAGGATAACCGCTGAAAGCATCTAAGCGGGAAGCCAAGCTCAAGATAAGGCAACAGTATCAGTTTACTGGTACAAAATTTCCTAGAAGATGACTAGGTTGATAGGCTGCAGATGTAAGTCCTGAGAAGGATTCAGTCAAGCAGTACTAATAAATTTATTCAACTTTCTTTTTTCTGATCTTGTTTTATTCTCGCAAGGGAATAAAGTGAGTTACGGTTAGCAGTGAAGAGTGCTTGTAGAAAGACAGATATATTATTTTAGATAGACACATTTGGAGGGGAATGTTTCCGGTGCTTCTAGCGAAGTGGAAACACCTGATCCCATACCGAACTCAGCAGTTAAGCACTTCAGCCCCGATGGTAGCCTTCAGTGGCAAGAGTAGGACAGTGCCGGGAACATTCCTCTTCAAAAATACGTACAAATGCAGCCTGAACAAGGCTGTTTTTTTGTGCTATACTAAGTACAATTGATAGAAATTGCCATGGCTTTTCCTCGGCGCATAAAGCAGTTTATGGTTGTCTGTATCTATCTTCTCATGATGGCGCTGTTTGGCGTGTTCATATATTATGCCTTTATCAAGGCCAAAGAAACATGTTTTGATAGCCAGCAAAATCAAAATGAGCAGGGCGTGGACTGCGGAGGAGTGTGTCGACCGGTAGCGGTGTGTCAGGAGGTGGTTACTGGCGAGGATTTGCAATTTAAAGAAACGGCGTTCGTGTGGAGCAGTGAAAACCGATATGATATTCTCGGCAAAGTGTACAATCCGAATGGGACGGTTGGCGCCTCCTCATTTACGTATGTTGCCTCACTGTTAGACGGCGCTGGCAATACGCTGGCGTCTCGTTCCGGCCAAGATTTTATCTTGCCGCAGGAAAGCAAATATATTCTTGCCCTCAATCTGGAAACGACTGGCGCTCCCGCTACGGCTTCAATACAGATCAGTAGCGTGGCATGGGTGCGTTTTCCGGGATATCAGGCAAAGCCGGCCGTCACCGTGTACCAGAAGAGCTATAATGAAGTCTCATCGAGTGCTGTTTTCGGCGAAGCCTCCGGCCTTCTCTCTAATGAGAGCCCCTATGATTTTCGCGCTCTTGTGGTGCAGGTGATTCTGCGCGATAGGGCGGGGAAGCCCCTGGCGCTCAATTCGACCGAAATGAATACCGTACGCTCTCATGAAAACCGCGATTTCCGCCTGGTGTGGCCAAGCGCCTTTCCTGGAACAGTGGAAAATGTTGAGATGGTCGTAGACGCGGACGTGTATCACTCTGAAAATTTTATTCAGCAATATTTACCCGGAGGAAAGTTCCAGGAACTGATTCCGATGAAAGGATACTAAGGCTGTGCTCCGAATGTTTTTTAAATTTGATTGGGTGCTCGTCGCCGTAACGCTGCTCCTTTTGGGGGTCAGTCTGCTTACTTTGTACAGCTTATCCGTTGTTGGCGGAGTGGATTATTTCCTCAAGCAGTCTATCTTTGCCGGCTTGGGGCTGAGTATGATGTTTTTTGTCGCCTTTCTAGACTACCGACACATACAGAAATATAGTACAGCGCTGTACTTTATGATGTTGTTGGTTTTATGCGCCGTTTTGCTGTTCGGTACAACGGTGCGTGGTACGGCCGGCTGGTTTTCGGTCGGCGTATTTCAGGTGCAGCCGGTCGAAATGTCCAAAGTGATACTGATCATTTTTCTGGCTAGTTTTATTTCCAAGAAAAAAACAGAACTGGGCGAATGGGCGCGTGTTATCGCATCGCTTGTCCTTTCTTCCGCGCTTATTTTTTTGGTCTTGAAGCAGCCGGATCTGGGTTCCGGCGTGGTATTGGCTGCCATTTGGTGCGGGATGATTTTGGCTTCCGGATTGCGGATAAAGCATCTTCTGGTGCTCGCTTTACTCGGCGCGACACTGATTTCCGGCAGTTGGTTCGTGCTGCAGGGGTACCAAAAAGACCGTATCAACAACTTTATTCATCCAGAATCTGATCCGCGTGGCAGCGGGTACAACGTGCTCCAGTCGATTGTGGCAGTGGGTTCGGGGGGTCTTTCGGGCAAAGGGATCGGGCACGGTTCACAGTCGCAGCTTAACTTCCTGCCCGAAAAACAGACAGACTTTATTTTTGCCGTTATTGCCGAAGAACTGGGTTTGGGTGGAGCATTTTTTGTATTGAGTTTATATTTGGTCCTGCTCTATCGCATCAAGCGGATCGGTGACACAGCGAGCGACAACTTCGGCTATTTGGTGGCAGTCGGGATCTTGATTATGTTTGTTGCCCAGATCGCTATCAATGTCGGCATGAATCTCGGACTGCTGCCGGTCACCGGCCTTCCCGCACCGCTCCTCAGTTACGGGGGGAGCTCACTCCTCTCGCTCCTCTTCTCGATCGGACTGCTTTTGAACATCTACCAAAGGAAAAGAGGCAATGAGGATCTCCGTATATCCCTGGAAACCAGTGTCCTCGGCTCCGAAGCCGATTAAGTGGTGGGAGGAACGGCCCGGAACCGGTGGCCATTTTTGCGAACAGAGAAGCTTCATGGGCGGAGAGGTTGACTGCAAGAATCTTTATGGTGTGGTATGATTTGGTTGACGCAGGAGGTTCTTTTTGCTAGAATAAAAGGGTTTTAAAATGTATTTTTCTGCCTTTATGCCCGGTAGTGAAACTTCGATCGCCCCGTTTTTGGAGTCGAGAGGGTATCGTCGGGCACGGAAGCGTTAAATGTTAATCGAATTTTTCAGTTTATAGAAACCTGTAAACTGTCAAAGTTCTCCTCCCGGATATGAGAGCTCTTCTTATTGTTCAGGCCGTTATCGCGATACTGCTTACGGTATCGATTTTGCTCCAAAATCGAGGATCGGGATTGGGCGGCGCTTTCGGCGGCGACTTCGGCGGATATTACACCAAGCGGGGGATGGAGAAGTTTCTCATCTATGCGACGGTATTATTCGCTGCTATTTTTTTCATTTTGGCTATTGTCAACGTATGGTTAGCGCTTAATTCTTAACATACGCCTATTCGTATCTTAGAATCCATTGCTATCCTGAAAAAGCTGAGTTGGTCGCATTTGTTTCAGGTTTTGAAAATGAGAGACAAGATGATTGTTTCTTTCTTTGTTGTGACTGGAACGATCGCGCTTCTATTTTGGCTCGGGGCTGTCTATATGGTTTCGACCCGCGAGGTGCCGAAGGCCGGCGGAGAATACACCGAAGGCGTCGCCGCACAGCCACGCTATGTCAATCCTATCCTTTCGCAGACCAGTGGGGCGGATGCTGATTTGGTGGAACTTATTTATAGCGGCTTGTTCAGTTATGATGCCGCGGGCAATTTGGTGAAGCGTTTGGCGGCAGGGTATACTGTTTCTTCAGATGGGAAACTTTACACAATAACTCTGCGTCCCGGCACCAAATGGCACGATGGAGAGGAATTGACCGCGGATGACGTCGTGTACACCGTACAGGCCATTCAGAATCCGGCCTACAAGAGTCCGCTGCGCTCGAGCTGGATGGCTGTCGATGTGGCAGCAGCAGATCGTTACACGGTGACATTTTCCCTGCAAAAATCGTATTTTGGCTTTTTAGAAAACTTAACCGTCGGGATACTGCCGAAGCATATATGGGAAAATATCGCTCCGGAAAATTTTTTTCTGGCTGATTATAATCTCGCTCCTGTGGGCAGCGGTCCATACAGCTTCTTCGGCTCTGAAAAAGACTCGAGTGGCAACATTTTGTCTTATGAGCTGCGGGCCTGGAACAATTATTTTGAAGGAGCGCCATATATTTCAAAAGTTACCTTCCATTTCTATCCGGATGAGACGGCCCTCATCAATGCCTATAATCGGAAGGAAATACTCGGCATCAATTCCGTGACGCCAGACAGCCTTGCTAAGCTCGAAAAGCGTCAGAGTACTCGTATCTATGACATCAATATCCCGCGTGTTTTTGCTGTTTTTTTCAATATGACCAAGAGCGTCGCGCTGGCCAGCGATGAAGTGCGGGCCGCTCTGTCCTATGCTACTGATCGGGATGCGATCATAGCGGAAGTGCTCTCTGGCAAGGGCCAACCTGCCTTGAGCGCTTTTCTTCCGTTCATGGCTGGCTATGATAGCAGTCTCGCGCGCCCCTCTTTTGATCAGGAAAAAGCGAATGCGCTGCTTGATAATAGCGGATGGACGCGCGGCGCAGATGGCGTGCGCACCAAGGGAAATGCGGCTTTGGAAATCACGCTGACCGTGCCGGATTGGCCGGAGTTGAGCCGCACGGCGCATCTTTTGCAAGAACAATGGGAACGAATAGGCGCGCGGGTCACAGTGAATGTCATAGGCGCCGCAGACCTGCAGCAGAATGTGATCCGCCCTCGTGAATATCAAGCGCTTCTTTTCGGTGAGGCAGCGATGCTTTCTTCCGATCCGTATTCTTTCTGGCATTCCAGTCAGAAACGCGATCCAGGACTCAATCTCGCTCTTTTCGATAACAAGGACGCTGATGATATTCTGGTGTCGCTGCGCGAAGAACCCGACTTCGAAAAGCAACTGGAAAAATATCGAGCTTTTCAGATCATCTTATCCAAAGAAAATCCAGCGGTGTTTTTATATACCCCTACCTATCTGTATGTTGTCAGTGACGTCGTAAAGGGGGTGGATGTACAGAATATTGATGCGGCACACTTTCGTTTGAGCAATATCAGAGACTGGTATATGAATACCCAGAGAATTAAGAAATAATAAAAATAATCGATAAAAATATGCCACATCCGCTCGATGTATCCAATTTTCGTCAAATGATTATTGACAGTCCGCGGCAGTTCCGTACGGGCATGGAGCTGGCCGATGGCGTGCGCCTCGAAGGGGATTTCGACAAAATAATGATTTCCGGTATGGGCGGATCCGCTTTGCCGGGGAACCTTTTCCGCGTCTACCTGAACGATCTTTTCCGGCATGGCGGCAGTCGGCCGCTCGCCGTGTACCAGAACCGATTTTACGGCTTGCCTCCTGAGGCTCATGATCATTGTCTCAATTTCATCTGCTCCTATTCCGGCAATACCGAAGAAACCGTTGCTTCGTTTGAGGACGCACTGGCGAATGATCTCCCTTGTATCGGACTCTCGAGCGGTGGCAAGGTCGAAGAGCTTTGCAAGGCGCACGGCATCCCTCATATCAAACTCCCTGTTCCGACGCCCGGCTTCCAGCCGCGGGTCGGTACCGGATATTTTTTCGGAGCCCTTTTCCAGGTACTGGTAAATCAGGGGCTCGTGTCCAATGGACGGCAGGAGATGCTTGCCGTGGCCGACGAGTTGCAATTACACCTCGTTGACTTGGAGGAACAAGGCAAGGCGTTGGCGAAGAAGCTCGTCGGAAAAACACCGGTCATCTATGGATCGACCAAGTACAAGTCCGTTGCAATGGTCTGGAAGATAAAATTGAATGAAAACGCCAAGACCCCGGCGTTCTGGAATTATTTCCCGGAACTCAATCATAATGAGATGGTCGGGTTTACCAACCCGCAGGGAAAATTCATCATTCTCATGCTGCGCGATCTCGGCGATTATTCCAAGGATCTGAAGCGGTTCGAAGTGACGGCGGAATTGCTCCGCAGCAAGGGGATTGAGGCCGAAATAATAGACATGGTAGGCGAGAGCGTATTCGCCAAAATATTCACGAGCATCGCCTTGGGTGATTTCACCTCCTACTATCTCGCGCTCGAATATGGTCAAGATCCGACTCCTGTGGATATGGTCGAAGAACTGAAAGCGCTTTTGGTAGCTTAAATAAAGGGATAGAATGGTAGCCCGGTGGCGAAACTTCGAAAGTGTTGGTAGAGTAATGATGCGTTGTCGTATTGCTATCACGTGGGCTGTGTTGAAGCAAAAGTATAATTTTTTTAAAAACTTCGTTTATTCGAAGTTCTACTACCGGGTATGTATAGCGTCATTTTGTGCGGCGGATCAGGAACGCGTCTGTGGCCGATGAGTCGGAAAAACCTGCCGAAGCAGTTTTTGAAACTCTACGGAGATCAGTCGCTCCTGCAGGAGACATATCTGCGGAGTCGAGCCATATTGCCCGCAGACCACATTTTTTTTGTGACGAACAAGAAAAATTGCCGGCATGTTTTGGAGCAGATTCGCGGCATTGAGAAGGCGTTTCCGGCAGCACAGGTGATCATCGAACCGGTGGCACGCAACACGGCACCAGCTATCGCGCTGGCCATGAAGTATCTCGCCGAAAAAATAGGGATAGCGGAGGCAGAAACGGTGCTTTTCCTTCCATCTGATCACTACATCGGAAACAAGGCGGCATATCTGAAGACCATAGAAAAAGTCATGAGTATCACGGGGGACTGTATCGGTACGATTGGCGTTGTTCCCACGAAGGCCGAGACGGGGTACGGGTATCTTCGCAAAGGAGACAAGAGGGCTGACGGTTCTTTTTCCGTACTGGAGTTCAAGGAGAAGCCGGATAAGGCGACTGCGGAGCAGTATCTGTCATCGGAGGAGTATCTCTGGAATTCCGGTATGTATTTTTTCAATACGCGGACGTTTTTTCAAGAGCTCGTGGCGTATGCGCCGGAGATAGCTCGTTTTTTTGAAGATGACTTCGCGACGGTTTTGACAAAGTATCTTTCTGCACCAGCAGTGTCTATCGATTATGCTCTATCGGAGAAGTCGAAGCGCGTCGTAGTATGCGCGGGGGAGTTTGGCTGGAGCGATATCGGATCCTTCGATAGTCTGGCGGATATTGTCGGGCACAATCCGACCGCGAGACACATTGGTATCGATTCCAAGAACGTATATACCTATAGTACGGAGAATCGGCTGATCGCGACTATCGGAGTGGAAGATCTGATCATCGTTGAGACGAAGGGGAGCATCCTGATTTGTAAGCGCGGACGTTCCGAAGATGTGAAGAAAGTCGTCGAAAAGCTGAAGGAAAGTGAACCGGATGAGCTATAGGAGCTGATTTTACCTTACTGAGCGGTTTAACCGCTCAGTGGAGAAAATTGGCGTGAATAAGGTAAAAAAGTGCCGAAAACTAGGTTGTTTATGGGATAGAAGAGGGGTTGACCGCCGTCGTTCGCGAACGACGTGGTTGACAGGATTATTTTGGCGTGGTAGAATGAAAAATCGAGAAACCAGAGTCATGCGCTCTCGTTTTACAGACCCTTCTTCATCTTGATACGCAATCTTCCTCGAGGCACGGGGAGTTCTTCAGTTGTTTGTAGAAGTCGATAGAAAAAGAGGCCTTGGTGGCGGAATTGGTAGACGCACTAGCTTCAGGTGCTAGCGCTCGCAAGAGCATGGGAGTTCGAGTCTCCCCTAAGGCACAACGTAAAAATAATCCTCCTCTGATTTCAAGGGAAGGTTCATCTTTCGTGATAATTCATTTTTGTTGGTGGCTAAAAAATACCCCGACAAAAAAAACTAATCAATTCTGCGAGCATCTCTCACCCCCCGGTCTTATGGTAGATGAGGGGGAGAGGGCGTTCGAGAATAAGTAAACAGTATGCAAACGAACAATTCGTTTCAGAAAAGCCAAAGTGCGAGCAGGCCTCGCAGCGCTTTTGGCAGTGGAAGCTCGAGTGCTTCCGTCGCAGGGGGTCAAAAAAGTACCATCGGTGCCTTTGAAGGCGTCGTGGCTCATGCGCAGGCACCGCGTGCCTTGCACAAGAAGCCTGAGTACACACAGGCAAGGTCTGTCATCAAGTCCGGGGAAAAGCCTCAGGGAAGCAAAGTGAATCCTGTTGTCAAGGGACAGCAGGCAAAGAAACCGGCAGGAAAAAAGAGCGGACGCCGTGATAACCGCCGTTTTCCGATGGCGACCACGAGCCGCTTGGAGTCCAAGCACAACGGTATCAGCGTCCCATTGGTCGGCGCGAAGCGTTTGCGCATCGTCCCGCTTGGCGGGCAGGAAGAAGTCGGCCGCAACATGACGGTTTTCGAATATGGCAATGATATCGTCATTGTCGATATCGGACTGCAATTTCCGGAAGAAGATATGCCGGGAATCGACTATATCATTCCGAATGTCAGTTACCTGAAAGGGAAGGAAAAAAATATCCGTGGCGTTATTTTCACGCACGGACACCTCGATCATATTGGCGCCGCGCCGCTTCTTTTGAAGCAGCTCGGATATCCGCCAGTCATCGCTCGCGATCTGACGCTGGCACTCATCAAGCACAAAGTGGAGGACCAAGAAAAAGGTGCTGCCAGCCGCTTGAAAATGGTGCGAGTGAAAGAACTCAATGATCGGATCAAACTGGGTATATTTGAGGCGCGTTTTTTCGAAGTCGAACATTCCATCATGGATGCTATCGGCATCGTACTTCTTACGCCGGTCGCCTCGGTCGTCCATATGGGTGACTGGACGATTTCCAATGATCCCATCGAAGAGAAAGAAATTTCCTACAAGCATCTGGCCGACCTGCCGCGCCCGACGATCCTCATGTTGGAGAGTTTGGGAGCCTTGAAGAAAGGCTTGCCGCCATCAGAGCAGGAAGTGCATCAGAACCTGAAGAATCTGATCCGGAGCGTTCCGGGTCGCCTGATTATCGGTACCTTCGCTTCGCAGATCCGCCGGATCAGCTATCTCATCGAGTACGCGGAGCAGCTTGGGAAGAAAGTCGCGCTCGAGGGCTACAGCATGAAGATGAACATCGAAGTTGCCAAAGAGCTCGGGTATATCAAAGTCAAGAAAGACACGCTGATCACCGTCAATGATATTCACAAGTATCCCGATAATCAAGTCGTGGTCATCTGTACCGGTGCCCAGGGTGAGCTGAATGCCGCACTTTCGCGCATCGTGACGGACAATCATCGCTTCATCAAGCTGCAGAAGAACGATACGATCGTTTTCTCCTCCTCGGTCATTCCTGGCAATGAACGGACGATTCAGCGTCTGAAGGACAACCTGTATCGCAAGTGCGATAACATCATTCATAGCGATATCATGGAAATCCATATCGGCGGTCACTCCACGGCGCAGGGGATGGAGGAAATGCTTCGCCAGGTGAAGCCGACCTATTTCTTGCCGGTTTATGCCAATCATTATTTCCTCAAGGAAGCGGCCAAAATCGCTTTTCGGATGGGCTTTCCGGTGCAGAACGTGTTCGTTCTGGATAACGGCGGAGTCTTCGAAGTGGATGAGAAAGGTATGGCGACCGTACTGAAAGAGAAAGCCGACACGAGCTATGTCTTCATCGATGGCTTGGGTATCGGCGATATCGGGCACGTCGTGCTCCGCGATCGTCAGGTGCTCGCGCAAGATGGCATGATCGTTATCACGGCCATCATCGATTCCAAAACCAAGAATATCGTCGGCAATATCCAGATTACCTCGCGCGGCTTCATTCATGTGAAAGAAAACTTCGATCTCGTGAATGAAACCAAACGCAAAGTGGAGAAGGTCGTGAAGGAGAATACGTCCAAGGGCACTTCGATCGATTGGGACCTCGTCCGCAATCAGATCCGCGAAGTCGTGGGCCAATTCCTCTTTACCAAGACGGAACGCCGGCCGATGGTGCTGCCAGTAGTCATTGAAGTCTAATCTGAAGAAATTACAGGTGATAAAAAACTTCCCGATTTGGGGAGTTTTTTTGCATATTAATAGTAATCCTTTTTCTCGCAAGCAACCTTCTCAGAGGTCGTTCGTCCGCCAGCGACGGACTTCTCTTATAAAATTTTTTTGATCCGCCGAAATCGGCGGCACCATGCTCAAAAAAACTTTAACTCCTCCTGGAAGATTCTTGCGACAAAAAGTATATCCCAAAAGCGCTGTCATTTCAGCTCCTTTTTTGAATATGGTACAATAAAGGCACTAACCGTTAGGATGTTTCGTATATGTCAAAAAGGCTTTTTTCGGGGATCCAGCCGTCGGGCAACCTGCACTTGGGGAACTATCTCGGGGCTATCAAACAGTGGGTAGAGCTTCAGGAGAGCAATGAGGCCATCTTTTGTATCGTCGATCTGCACGCTATCACGGTGCCGCAGGATCCGGCAGAACTACGGAAGAAGATATTGGAGATCGCCAAAGTCTATCTCGCCGCCGGTATCGATCCGCAGAAGGCGACTTTGTTCATCCAGTCGCACGTCAAAGAACACGCTGAGCTCGGATGGATTCTGAACACGATTACCAAGAATGGCGATCTGACAAAAATGACACAATTTAAGGACAAATCAGGCATCTCTGAAATCGAGGTTGACGCAAAAGATGAAGTTGGGAAAGAAAGAGGTGAAGCTGCTGAAATGTATAACCGTGAAAATCGGCAGTGGAAAGAGAGATTTAATTCTGTCGGAGTCGGGCTTTTCGATTATCCTGTGCTTATGGCGGCGGACATCTTGCTTTACGATACAGAGCTTGTTCCCGTAGGAAAGGATCAGATGCAACATATCGAATTGGCGCGTGATTTGGCGAAACGTTTCAACAAACGTTTCGGAGAAACATTCGTGATTCCGGAAGGCAAGCTTTCCAAAGAAGGCGCGCTTATTATGGGGCTCGATGATCCGATGAAAAAAATGTCGAAGTCTGCTCCGAGTGAATATAACTATATTGCGCTTACTGACAATGCCGAGACGGTACGGAAAAAGATAAAAAAAGCGGTTACCGATAGTGGTTCGGAAATTGTGTATAGTGACGAGAAGCCTGCTTTGAAAAATCTTATCAATATTTACATGCTTCTTTCTGGAAAATCTACTGGAGATATCCAGGTAATGTACCGGGGTAAAGGGTATGGTGATTTTAAAAATGACTTGGCGGAAGTTATCGTGAATTTTCTCACGCCATTTCAAGAACGTTTGAGCGGTATTCCTGATGAAGAGGTTTTGGCGGTTCTCAAATCTGGTGCTGAAAAAGCCCGTTCTTTAGCAGGGGTAAAAATGAAACAAGTGAGCGAACGAGTCGGACTCCTTGTCTAAAAGATTGCAGAAAAAAAGCTTGCCCAAGGGGAATGGGCAAGCTTTTTTGTGACGCGTTGCGCGCGGGAGAGCTAGACGCTGAGTTTTGCCAAGAACAAGGGCATACCCTCTTTGGATGCCTGAGGAGAGGAAAATGTAGTATACTAGGAGGGGAGGAGGAGATAATCAATAACCAAGAAGAGTATGTTGGGATTTGAAATATCGAAAATTGAACAAGAAGCATCTGCCAAGCCGTTCCGCAAACGGACAGTGGTGTGGGAAAGCATAGTGGAGGAAGGTGTCGAGCTTGAGCTCGTAGATGCCATCATCGAACGGGTCGCTTCAGAGGAGCATCCGCTCTATGCGTACAGTCGGCAGTCCGAATTCCGCGATAAGATACGGGCGGCGGCGGTCAAGGCGATTCACGAGCTCATTCAGGGCGATCAGAAGAATTTTTCCGATCCGATCGATGAGAAAACGAAAACATGGGATAGCGAAATTGCGCATAGCGGCAACGATCCCGATGTAGATATCAAGAAATATGGACGAACGCTTGTCGGAAGTCTGACGACTCTGGCTGGAGGGAGGGAGAATCTGATCGAGAGGGTCGTCGCGTTGATGATCGCGGACGAGAAGAGGCGACAAGGAGAGCAGGACGCTACCGCGCGGCAATAGGATATGCGGAAACAAAGAAGACGTATCGTGGTTCCGATGCGTCTTTTGCTAGGATGGGATTCCCCGCGCGTAGAGGTGCTGGCGGCAATGGATTTCCAAAGCGATAAAGAAGAGGATTTTCTGACGCGTTTCCGGCATATCGGCGATGACGATTTGCAGGTGGGCCAGTTTTTCTTGGGAGCGTAGGAAGAGGTGGTCCAACAATCGTCTGTATGGCAGGATTTTCCCAGGACGGAATCTCTTGATTTTCTCGAACAGGCGCTGATATTCTCCTACGCGCCAGGGGATATCCGAATCCGGATCGATCAGGTAACCCTCGAGGAGCAATCGTTCCCCCCGGCGGATAACCTGGTGATCGTCGAGCGCTTCCATCAGAGCGCCGACTTGCTTGAGGGCGCTTTCTGTCGTCATGGTATTCCTCCAAGAGTCAAAGAACAGGCAAGTATTATCTCTTTTCCTGAAAATGTCAAGAGCTTAGCTGCGGATCAGGGCAAGAAGTTCGTTTCGCTTGATTGCCATCATTTCCGGATCTTTCGCTTCGAGATTGAGGCGGAGCAGGGGTTCGGTATTGGAGGGGCGGACGTTGAACCACCAGTCGGGGTAGTCCACTTTCAATCCATCGAGCTCGTGTTGCTTGCCGTCAGCGTATTTTTCTCTGAGCTTGGCGAGGATAGCGTTCTTGTCGGCGACCTCACTGTTGATTTCGCCGGAATGGGAATAGCGCTTCAACCCATGCACCAGTTCGGAAATTTTTTGTCCCGTTTTTACCATCAGATTCAAGAGAAGGAGTGCTGGCAGCGTGCCGGCCTCGGCAAATGAATTTTCTTCGAAATAATAGTGGCCGGAAAGCTCACCGGCAAAGATAGCACCGTCTTCGCGCATTTGTTTTTTGATGTTGGCATGACCGACCTTGCATTCTATCGCAACGCCGCCGTTTTCCTCGATGATTTCTTTGACCGCGCGAGAGGAACGGAGATCATAGAGGATAGTTGCGCCAGGACGCTTCTCGAGAATGATTTTGGCGAGGAGTCCGGTAACAAGATCCATCGGCATGATTTCTCCTGTCTCGTCGACGAAGCCAATACGATCCGCGTCGCCGTCGTACGCGATGCCGAGATCGGCCCGTGATTCTTTCACTTTCGCGCGGAGTTCATCGAGAGTATCAAGCTTGAGCGGGTTGGCTTCATGGCATTCGAATGGATGATCGAGGTCATTGTACAGATTGACGATGGAAAGATTTTCGGGGAATTGCTCGTAGATGGGCAGTTCGAACACGCCCATGGCGTTGGCGGTATCGATAACGAGAGTGAAACGCTTGTCTTGGAACTCCGCGAACGAAGTGAAATAGCCATAATAGGCGGGACAAATATCCTCGGTAGTTATGGCTCCCTTCTGCGCAACGTTCTTCCAGACACCGCGCAAGGCGAGATCACGGATGGAGTGGAGGCCAGAATTTTCACCCACCGGTATGGCACCGCGCAAGGCGATTTTCAAGCCGTTATACTGCGGGGGATTGTGCGAAGCGGTGAGGGAAATAGCCGCATCGATATCCAGGCGTCCGGCAGCGAAATACACCATCGGCGTCGTGATGACGCCGAGATCTATGACATCGCAACCGGCATCCATCACGCCCCGCGCGAAACTGGCGAAAAGAGACGGGCTTGAGGCGCGGATATCGCGACCGATACCGAGGCATTTCGGTTCGAGATGCTCGACGACCGCACGACCGATAGCATAGGCAGCATCTTCATCGATGTCATCAGGGTAAATACCGCGGATATCATAGGCCTTGAAAATGTTCGGATTCATAGGTGAATGATCAAAAGTAACGCTTCTATTATAGCATAGTACAGATTATGCCAAGCGTGTTGACGCACACGGTTTTTCTTGCGAGAATAAGGGGTGTTACGCGTTACTTTATTCGGAAATCGCCAGCCTCAGGCTGGGTCCGCCTCGGTCGGAGATTTCGGTTATCGGTTATTTACTCGTAGTATGGCTCTCAAAGTCGGCATCGTCGGATTGCCCAACGTCGGAAAATCGACTCTTTTCAAGGCGCTCACGCGGAAAGCGGTAGACATCAACAATTATCCGTTCTGTACTATTGAACCCAATGTCGGCATCGTCGAGGTACCCGATGAACGCCTGGCGAAACTGGCGATACTTTCCGGAACCAAGAAAATCATCCCGGCAGTGATCGAATTCGTTGATATCGCCGGTTTGGTGAAGGGGGCAAGCGTTGGGGAGGGGCTGGGCAATAAATTTCTCGCCAATATCCGCGAGGTGGACGCTATCGTGGAAGTGGTGCGCATTTTCGAGAACCCGGATATCATTCATGTCCACAATCGCGTGGAGCCGGCAGAGGATATCGAGATTATCAACACGGAACTTGTTTTGGCCGATATGGAAACGGTTGCCAAGCGTAAACTGAAAACCATCAAAGAGGCGCGTGCCGGGAAGAAAGAAGCTTTGGCCGAAATGGCGGTGCTCGACGGGATCGAGACAGAGCTGCACGCCGGACGTCTGGCCTACGATGCCGTGCAAAAGCTTTCCGCTGAAGAAAAAAGGATCGCGCGAGAATTGCAGCTCCTCACCGCCAAGCCGTTTTTGTATGTATACAATGTGTCCGATATCGACCGCGCCCTGAGTCCGGAACTGGAAAGCCGGCCGCACGTGAAACTGGATGTCAAAATTGAGGAAGAGTTGCTAGAAATGTCAGTCGCAGAAATACAGGAGATGGAGTTGGAGTCTCATATCGGAGATTTGGCGAAAAAGGCCTACGCGCTCCTGGGACTCATGACATATTTCACGACCGGGGTAGAGGAGACGCGCGCCTGGACCATTCCCCAAGGCTCGACCGCACCGCAAGCGGGTGCTGCCATTCATGGTGATTTTGAAGAAAAGTTCATCCGAGCCGAAATTATCCATTGGATCAAGTTGCTGGAGGCTGGCTCGTGGAGCGCCGCGCGTGAGAGCGGTTCGCTCCGTCTCGAAGGCAAAGACTATATCGTACAAGACGGAGATGTCATCGTGTTCAAGATCTAGCGTTGCGAGCGGGGTTGACACTCGTTTTTTGGCAATCTATAATAGAGAGTGCTAATAGGGGGAATAGTTAAATGGTTAAATGGTGAAATTGTTCGATAGTTTCATTGTTATGTATTCTGTAACAATGGAACAATAAAACAATGGAGCAATAAAATATTATGGCAAAACAGATTTCATACAGCGCGGATGCGCGCAAGCAGATCAAGATCGGTATCGACAAAGTGGCCGACGCGGTAAAAGTGACCCTCGGTCCCAAGGGGCGGAATGTTATTTTGGCCAAAGCATACGGAGGCCCAGCTATCACCAATGATGGCGTGACGATTGCCAAGGAAATAGAACTGAAAGACAAGTTTGAGAATCTCGGAGCGGAGCTGATTAAGCAGGTGGCTGAGAAGACGAATGAGGTAGCCGGCGATGGAACGACAACTTCGACCGTCATCATGCAGGCCTTGGTGCGGGAAGGATTGAAATTCGTCGAAACCGGCATCAATCCGATCGGTATTCGTCGTGGTATGGAGGCCGCCAAGAGTGAGGTAATCGAGATTTTGAAAAAGAATTCCAAGAAAATTTCTTCCAAGCAGGAAATCACTCAGGTTGCCATCATTTCCGCCGAGTCACGGGAGATGGGTGAGATGATCGCCGATGTGATGGATACAGTCGGCAAGGACGGCGTCGTGACGACGGAACAGTCTCAGACATTGGGGCTTTCCAAGGAGATCGTCAAAGGGATGAATTTCGACAAAGGTTTCATCTCGCCATATATGATGACCGATGCTGAGGCTCAGACGGCGGAACTAGCTAATCCGGCTATTCTCATCACGGACAAGAAAATTTCCGCCATTGCGGATATTGTACCTCTGCTCAACGAACTCGCCAAGACCGGCAAGAAGGACGTCGTTATTATTGCCGAAGATGTCGATGGTGAGGCGCTGGCGACGCTCGTGGTCAATAAGTTGCGCGGCGTAATCAATGTGATCGCGGTCAAGGCACCAGAATTCGGTGACAGTCGCAAGGCGCTGCTTGACGACATAGCGTTATTGACTGGCGCGACGGTGGTTTCCCAGGACAAGGGGATGAAAATCGAAAGTGCAACCTTGGCTATGCTCGGTACCGCCCAGAAAGTCATCGCGACCAAAGATACGACGACGATTGTCGGTGGCAAAGGCAGGAAGAAGGATATTGACGTGCGCGTATCGGAAATCAAGATGCTGATTGAAAAATCCGAGAGCGAATATGATAGTGAGAAACTGAAGAAACGAATGGCGAAACTGGCCGGAGGTGTTGCGGTGATCCGGGTCGGTGCTTCGACAGAAACGGAATTGAAATACATGAAAGACAAGATGGAAGATGCTGTAGCGGCGACCAAGGCAGCCATCGAAGAAGGTATCGTGGCTGGTGGTGGCACTGCCCTTGTGAAGGCAGCTCTCTCTGTTCTGTCGCAAAAGAAGCTTGTTTCGGCTGATCATGAATTCAAGGCGGGGTATGAAATCGTTATCAAGGCGCTCTCCGAGCCGCTGCGTCAGATCGCACTCAATGCCGGAGAACAGGATCCGGCCGTCGTGCTCAACAAAGTGATGGAAAGCAAGCTCATAAACTTCGGCTACAACGCGAAAGAGAATGTTTTCGAGAATGACATGGTCAAGGCGGGCATCATCGATCCGCTCAAAGTGACGCGCACGGCGCTCGAGAACGCCGTGTCGGTGGCGGCACTGCTCTTGACGACAGAGGCTGCCGTCGTGGACGAAGAAAAAGAAGAAGCGGTGGGCGGTGGAGGAAATCCGATGGCTGGCATGGGTGGCATGATGTAGAGGTAAGGAGAAAGAACGCGGCAAGAGGGATCGGCAAAAAGAGGCGCATGCGCCTCTTTTTGTGTTATAATAAAAAAGAGAAGTGAAATACATACAAAAAATTATGCGTATCGAACTCGATCAGTTGAAAAGTTTTTTACTCGATTCCAATATTGTTCCCAAGGAAACCATCGAGCAAGTAGCAGCGGAAGCCAAGCAGAATAACAAGAATCTCGGTACGCTGCTCTTGGAAAAAAAATTGATTGAAGAGGCAGAACTTCAGAAGGTGTACGCTTATATTCTGGGTATTCCCTTTGTGGATCTTTCCAAGGAGACTATAGCTATCGAGGTTTTGCAAATCGTACCTGAACTGATCGCCAAAAAATATAACATCGTTTCTTTCGAGAAAAGCGGTGCCAATCTGAAGGTGGCGATGCTCAATCCTGAAGACCTGCAGACGATTGATTTCATCAAGAAAAAAACCGGATTGAAAATAGTGCCGTGCCTGACTACGCGTGAGAGCATCCAGGTCGTGCTTCGCCAGTACGAGAAGAGCCTCAAGGCGGAATTCGGCGATATCCTGACTGGCGATATCAAGCCGGACGGCGAGAGTAACGATGATGAGGATTTGGAACAAGTGGCTGCCGGACTGCCGATTATCCGTATCGTGGATACGCTGCTCAAACACGCTATTCTCGAATCGGCGAGTGATATCCATATTGAACCGGATGAGAAAGAGGTACATGTCCGGTATCGTATCGACGGTGTGCTCCATGATGCCATGACCCTGCCCAAGGATGTGGCGGCTGGTCTCGTGGCGCGCATCAAGGTGCTTTCCAATCTGAAGCTTGATGAACATCGTCTGCCGCAGGACGGGCGCTTCAAAATCCAAAATGACGAATACAAGATTTCTTTCCGTGTCAGTATGCTGCCGGTTTTTGACGGGGAGAAAATCGTCATGCGTCTTTTGGATGAGACCTCCAAAGGGTTGACGCTGGAAAAGATGGGGCTGGGCGGATCGGCGTTGGAAGCGGTGCATCGCGAAATCAACAAACCGAACGGGATGATTCTCGTCACCGGCCCGACCGGATCCGGCAAGACCACCACCCTCTATACGGTGATGGATATCCTGAATACGCCGGAAGTCAATATCAGCACCGTCGAGGATCCGGTCGAATATCGTATGCCGCGCGTGAATCAGACCCAGATCAACCCGAAGGTGGGCATGACGTTCGCTGCCGCCCTGCGGTCGCTCTTGCGCCAGGATCCGGATATCATCATGGTGGGTGAAATTCGTGATCAGGAAACGCTGGAGATCGCTATGCACGCGGCTATGACGGGGCATCTCGTGCTCTCGACGCTGCATACCAACAACGCGGCCGCGACGCTGCCCCGTATGATCGATATGGGTGCGGAACCGTTTCTGATCGCCTCCACGGTCAATGTTATTATCGCGCAGCGCCTCATCCGTCGTTTGTGTGTCGAATGTCGAAAATCCTACACACTGGATAAAAAAGAGATCGAATCGCTTGCCAAATCGTATGATATCGAAAGTATCTTCCAATTTCTCAAAAATGACCCAGTGGGTAAAAAATTCGTTGAAAAAGCGACCAGCTGGGACAATGTGACACTCTACAAGCCGACAGGCTGTGATCAGTGTGGCGGGGAAGGGTATCGTGGCCGTAATGGCATTTATGAAGTCCTTCCGATGGATACGAATATCCGCAAGCTGATTACGCAGTCAGCAACCACGGAAGAGCTGGAAAACGAAGCCAAGAAAAACGGTATGGCCACCATGGTAGAAGACGGCTTTCTTAAAATAGTGCAGGGGATTACTTCGCTGGAAGAAGTGATGCGCGCAACTAAAGAATAATTGCGAAAAACGGGGATCAAACCCCGTTTCTTTTCATGAGAGGCGACAACAGCACCTATTCTTTCATCCTGAATTCGCTGTTGCGCAATTCTCGCCGGATGTTGGATTTGGCGGTAGAGGTTTTGACGAAGTTGAGCCAGTCGCGGCTGGGCTTCTTTTTTTCTTTGACCGTCAGGATTTCGATAACTTGCCCATTTTCTATATGGTAGTCGATGGGGACCATTCTTCGATCAGCCTTGGCGCCCACGGCTCGATTGCCGATTTCACTGTGGATAGCATAGGCGAAATCAATCGGCGTCGCTCCTTCCGGAAGCTCAATAATGTCGCCTTTCGGCGTAAAGGCGAAAATATGATTTTTGAAAAATTCTATGCGGAGTCCCTCAATGAATTCCTTGTCATCGCGGCCGATTTCCTTTTGCCATTCTTTGAGCTGTTTCACCCAGGTCAATTCTCTGGGCAGGCTCGTGGGTCCGACGTTCTTGCGGAAGAAGAGATTGCGCCAACTCGGGCGCACTTTTTCCGTGTACATCCAGTGAGCCGCGATACCGTATTCGGATTCGTCATGCATTTTTTGGGTGCGGATCTGGATTTCGAGGATCCGACCATCCGGACCGAAGACGGTCGTATGGAGCGATTGGTAGCCGTTGGGTTTCGGTAAGGAAATGTAGTCTTTGATGCGACCGACCATCGGGCGGTATTCGCGGTGAATGATACCGAGTGCCTCGTAGCAGTCGGCGATCGTGGGGACGACGATGCGGATAGCGATGAAATCATAGATTTGGGTGACGTCCATGTCGTGTCGCTTGAGTTTCTGGTAGAGCCGGTACAGATGTTTGGTGCGGCCGCTCATATCCAGTATTTGGATCTTTTCTTTTTCTAGGACGGTACTGAAAAGCTTGATGACCCGATTCATATATGCCGTTCCTTCGTGCAGATAGGTTTCCTCGATCCTTCTGGTTTCCGCGTAGTGTTCGGGTTCCAAGTATTTGAAGCACAAGTCTTCGAGTTCGCCTTTGATTTCACCGATGCCGAGGCGATTGGCGATAGGGGCGTAGACTTCCATTGTTTCTCTGGCGATGCGTTCCTGTTTTTCGGGAGGAAGATGCTGGAGGGTGCGCATATTGTGCAGCCGGTCGGCAAGCTTGATAATCACGACACGGATGTCCTGTGCCATGGCGAGGAACATCTTGCGGAGATTTTCGAGATAATATTCTTCTCTCGTACCGCGTAGTTTTATTTTTCCGAGTTTGGTGATGCCGTCGATGAGATACGTGACTTCGGAGCCGAACTTTTTCTCTATTGCCGCGAGAGTGACCTCAGTATCTTCGGGCACGTCATGCAGGATGGAGGCGACGATCGTTTTCGTGTCCATGCCGATTTCGGCGAGCGTCTTGGCCACATGCAGGCAGTGTAGGATATAATCTTGGCCGGATTTTCGTTTTTGTCCCCGGTGTGCATTGTCCGCAAAGCGATATGCTTCCATGATGAGCTTCTGATCATCGCTCGAGAGAGGACGAACCGTGGCCTGCAGGACATCGTTGATAATAATGGGGGCGGGCATATTTTTTTGGAGAAACATATGAGATACGAGCGTACCTATACAGTATATACAGTATTAAGCTAAATCCAAAGGAGGTGTTGTTGACAAACGCAACTGAGTTGCGTTAGTATGGAAACATGCAATACACAGAAGAAATCCTGACAGTGCTGAAAGCGCATCACTTGCGTCTCACGAAGACGCGCAAGGCTTTGCTGCAGGTTTTTTTTCGGTATGAGACGCCGCTTTCGGCACAGGATATTTTACATGAGTTACCCAAGACGTACAGAGTGGTGAACAAGACAACCGTGTACCGAGAACTGGAGCGGTTACAAAAAATAGGCATTATTAGCGTAGTACAGCTGGGAGACAGACGACAGTATTATGAACTGGCTTCACGCGAACATCACCACCATCTCGTCTGTTTGCGTTGCGAGCAAGTGGAAGATGTCGATATGGATGAAGCAAAGCTGTTGGCAGAGGAAAAAAAAGTGAGTCGCGAGAAAAACTTCGCTGTTTTGCGGCATTCGTTGGAATTTTTCGGGTTCTGCGAACACTGTCAGTCGCTGGGATGAATTATGAATCATGAACAGGTAAAAAAAAGAGTATATTGCATGGTGCTGGCCATCATTATTGGTGGGGGGGTTTTTATTTGGATACGCAATCAAACGCCGAGCACTGTTTTTCAGGGAGGGGAAAAGAAGCTTTCCGTGACGACCAGTTTTTATCCGCTCTATTTTTTTGCGACACAAATAGCTGGTGAGAGAGCGGATATCGTGAATGTCACGCCGGCCGGGGTTGAGCCGCACGATTATGAACCGACATCGCGAGACAGAGCGCGTATCGAGGAGAGTCAATTGCTCATTTTGAACGGCGGAGGTTTGGAAGCATGGGGAGAGAATATTAGGAAAAATATCGATCCGCAGCGCACGCATATCGTTGTCGCCGGAGAGGGATTGATTACCGACCAGAGGGTGGAAGACGGGAAAACGGTTGTCGATCCGCATGTGTGGCTGAGTCCGATACTCGCTGCACAGATGGTGGAGAAAATTACCCAAGGCTTTGCGCAAGTTGACCCGGCCAATAGTCGTTTGTATCGATCCAATGCCGATCTCCTCCAATCGAAACTGAGCGCTCTGGATGGTGCTTATAGGCAAGGACTCGCTCGCTGCGTGCAAAAAAATATCATTACTTCGCATGCGGCCTTCGGATACTTGGCGCAAACCTATGGATTGCGGCTGCTGTCCATCGCAGGACTATCGCCCGATGCTGAACCATCGACCCAAGAGTTGGGCAATATCGCAGTGTTCGCGCGGGCCCACGATGTCCATGTCATATTTTTTGAAAGTCTCGCCAGTCCCAAATTGGCGGAGACGATTGCCACGGAAATCGGCGCCACGACGCTCGTATTGAATCCTCTGGAAGGTCTCAGTGAGAGCGAAATAGCCGCTGGAGAAAATTATCTGTCGGTCATGGAAGACAATCTCATTCATTTAGAAACAGCACTGCAATGCGATCAGTAGATCACACTAAAAATATCATTGAGGCACAAGGCATCTCTTTCTCCTATGATGGGAAGGCGGATGTTTTGCACGGTATCACGTTGGCTATTCACCAAGGGGATTACGTGGGCCTGATCGGTCCCAATGGAGCTGGGAAAACCACGCTGCTCAAGATCATGGTAGGTCTGCTCGTGCCGACCCGGGGAGAAGTCAGATTATTCGGACAGAAAATCAGCGATTTCAAAGCTTGGCACAAAGTCGGATATGTACCGCAAAAAGCGACGCATTTCGATGCGGGCTTCCCAGCGACTGTCGAGGAGGTGGTGCTGATGGGAAGATACGCCAGACGAGGTCTCTTTGCCAGGACTACCCAGGAAGACAGGAGGTTGGTCAAGGAGGCTTTGCAGCACGTCGATATGTGGGCATACAAAAAACGGCTTATCGGAGATCTTTCGGGAGGGCAGCAGCAGCGTGTTTTTATCGCTCGCGCTATCGTGAGCTTGCCTGAAGTTATTTTTTTGGACGAGCCGACGACCGGTATTGATAAGCAGGCTCAGGATGATTTTTACACGCTCCTGAGGAAGCTCAACTCTGAACTCGGATTGACTTTGGTGCTCATAACGCATGATATAGAACGAGTGACGCGTGAAGCGATGCACATAGCCTGGATCGACCGGACGTTAGAGAGTTATTCTTCGCCTGAAGAGTATTTGAGAATGAGGAAAAGAGAACAGACATTACTATGATGCCAGATATTTTTCAGTACAGTTTCATCATACGCGGCATGGAGGCCGGCATGATCGTGGCATTCATCGCGCCACTGATCGGGATTTTCCTGGTGCTGCGGCGATATTCGCTGATTGCGGATACTCTTTCGCACGTCTCTCTCGCGGGTATCGCTATCGGTCTCTTCCTGGGCATCAACCCGGTTCTCACGGCTTTGGTGACGACCGTTCTCGCTTCACTGGGTATCGAGCGGTTGAGAGATTCGAAAAGGGTCTATGGCGAGTCGGCATTGGCACTTTTTCTATCGGGGAGTCTGGCACTCGCTATCGTATTGCTCAGCTTGGCGCATGGGTTCAATACCAATCTGTTCAATTATCTCTTCGGGAGCATTGTCACCGTTACGAGGCAGGACGTATATACGATCGCTGTTCTCGCTGTTATTGTCGTGATTCTGCTCCTGGCATTCTATAAAGAGCTGGTGTATGTGACATTCGATGAGGAAGCGGCGCAAGTCAGCGGCATCCCGACGCGTCTCATCAATATTATCCTGATTGTTTTGGCAGCGCTGACGGTTTCTCTAGCGATCCCTATCGTCGGAGTGCTCCTTATCGCGGCACTTATTGTGATTCCTGTCGTGACAGCGCTCCAGTTGCGGAAAAGTTTCATGCAGACGATTCTGTATGCCGAAGCGGTTTCATTTTTTTCTGTTCTGTCCGGTATCATGGTTTCTTTCTATCTCAATCTCTCCACCGGCGGGACGATCGTGCTCATCATGCTCGCCATTTTTGTCTCGGTGTTGGCCGGCAAGTCTCAGCGCGCGTCCAAATGGTTTGCGTGAACGGATGGTTTTCTTTTGTTTTCATGCATAAAAAATGATATACTGAGAAAAATGATTATCTCTCCCATATGAATCTCAAAGGGTCGTCTCTCGTGTTTTCTTTGGTGGTGCTGTCCGTACTTCTGATCAGCGCCCTTTCCGTGGCGACTGTTGCGGTGACGACGAGTCGGTCTTCTCTCTCGTCGAAAAGTTCCAACATTTCTTTTCAGGTAGCCGATAGTGCCGTGGAAATAATGTTGCGAGAGATTTATCAAGTCAATGACAAACACATAACGCTGCCTGACCCCCCGACTGGTTCGCTGGCGGAACCGAGCGATCTGGCCAGCAGCATCAAGGACAGTACGCAGGATTCGACCGTGAGGTGCGCCTCGGGGCAGATTACTGGGAAGGTCGGCGTGGGTGATTATACGGCCGTCCTGTATGAGAGTGATACGAATACCCCTCCCAACTTTACGCCGCTTGCCTGTGATGATGCTGATTGGCGCACCAAAGTCATCAAAATAAAATTTCAAGGCGTCTATCAAGGAGCGTCACGCGCCGTAGAAGTCGGTATCAAGCCATTGTTGTAGACTGCTCAAGAAAAAAAGAGCACGAGCATTTTTTGGGTGACAATATTCTTTCATAAAAACAGGGGTTCGCCCCCTGTTTTTATGTCTGTTCTAACCCGTTTCCTCTTGTTTGTGCGGTTTGTAGTCGGAATTTTCCTTCGCTCTTCTGAGCTACGGATGAGCAGGAGCTCTTCATCCCTTTTTGAGTTTATGAGGGTTGTGGTTGGGACATTCTTTTTTGCTGCAGCGTTCCGGGATGGTTTTCGTTCCCTCCATCATTAAAGAGCCACAAAGTTTACATATATTGCCGGTTGGCTTGGCCTTGATGGCGTTTTTGCAATCGGGATAATCGGAGCAGCTGTAGAAGATGCCGAAGCGGCCGCGGCGCTCGGTCATTTTTCCTTTGCCGCAGGTCGGGCAGGTGATATCGGTCGAAGGGAGAGCATTCTCATCTTTCTTGATGAATTTGCATTTCGGATAATTGGAACAGGCGATAAATTTTCCGAATTTCCCGGTCCGTTCCATTAATTTCCCGTCCTTGCACTTGGGGCAGGCTTCGCCGGTTTCTTTGGGCGGCTCGACGATTTTACCTTCGAGGGTGAGCGCGCCGGTGCATTCCGGAAAGCGTGCACAACTGAAGAATTTTCCCGAGCGGGCGAGCTTTATGACCATCGGGCCTCCGCAGACAGGGCAGAGCGTGTCCTCCGGCGCGTCGCCCATATTGGTCACTTTGTCGATCTTGTCCTTGCTCTTCACTTCTTTGGCGAACGGCGTATAGAAGTCGCGGAGCGTCTTTTCATATTCGCGTTCGCCGGCCGCGATCTCATCGAGTTTGTTTTCCATATCAGCGGTAAAAGTTTCAGATACGATATTTTCGAAATGGGCGAAGAGGAAATCATCGACAACAAGCCCTGTATCGGTAACTTGGAGCGCTTTGCCAACTTTTTCGACATAGCCGCGATCCTGAATAGTTTTCACGATTGAGGCATAGGTGCTCGGCCGGCCGATGCCGCGCTTCTCAAGCTCTTTGACGAGACCGGCTTCGGTATAACGCTTGGGCGGTTCCGTCTGTTTCTCTTCGGACTCTATTTTTTCCAAGGCGAGCGGATCCGAAGCGACGACTTGTGGCACTTCGACATCGTCGCCGCGGGCGGCTGTATCGAGCGCCAACCATCCGGCGAAGAGGAGATGAGAACCGCTCACGGAAAAATTCGGCAGGGCGCAGTCGGTCGTATTGGCGATGATTTTCGTGCGCAAAATTTCCGCGTCAGCCATCTGGGAAGCCAGCGTCCTGATCCGAATGAGCGCATAGAGCTTCTTCTCATCCTCAGTGGAGCCGGCAGTTTTCTTGGTCGAATCCGTCGGTCGGATGGCTTCGTGGGCTTCCTGGGCATTCTTACTCTTTGTTTTGTAGCGGCGGACAGAGAGATATTTGTCGCCGAATTCTTTCGTCACGGCAGCGATGATTTCCGGCAGAGCCGTTTCGGAGAGTGAGATACTGTCGGTACGCATATAGGTGATGAATCCCTGCTCATAGAGTTTTTGCGCGGCGCGCATCGTGCGGGAGGGGGACATGCCGAGACGTGAGCTCCCGGCTTGCTGGAGCGTGGATGTCGTAAAGGGCGCGTACGGACGACGGAGTGCTTCCGTGGCCGTCACTTCGACGATTTCCCAGGGTTTTGTTTTCGCGATCTTTAGGATATTTTCCGCTTCCTGCAGCTCTCCTGGCTGTTTTGTGCAGGTGAAGACGATTTTCTCGTTTTTCTTGGTTGCACATTCGGCCGTGAGGATGTAGTAGGTGACAGGGATGAAGGTCTGGATTTCTTTTTCGCGCAAGGCCAGAATGTGGAGCGCTGGCGATTGGACGCGTCCGGCCGAGAGGCCATAGCGTACCTTTTTCCATATGAGTCCGGACAGATCGTAGCCGACGAGACGATCGAGCACGCGTCTCGCTTCCTGGGCCTTGCGCAGATTCGTGTCGAGTTCGCGAGGGTGAGCGACGGCCTCCTGCACGGCTTTCTCGGTAATTTCGTAGAAGAGAACGCGTTTGGGGTTTTTGATGTTGCAGGTTTCGGCGACATGCCAAGAAATCGCCTCACCTTCACGGTCGGGGTCGGTAGCGAGGAGAACAGTATCGCTTTTTTTCACAAGTGCTTTGATTTCCTTCACGACGGATTCTTTGCCCGGGGAGATGATATAGTGCGGGATGAAACCGCCTGCGATATCGATGGCGTCTTTGTTCGATTTGGGCAGATCGCGGACGTGGCCGACGGAGGCGACAACTTTGTATTCGCCGTTCAGATATTTTTCGATGGTTTTGGCTTTGGAAGGAGACTCTACTATAAGTAACTTCATAGGGGGCTGATGGAGAATCATTGATGCATGATGCAACAATTTCTTCTTTTATATCACTTATCAATTATCGGGTATCTGTACTTATAGCTTTATATAATGCATGCCGCCGACGTTCCGTATGAATCCTTTTATCTCGAGCAGTGCCAGCAGGGAACTGACAGACGATGTTTCCAGTCTAGTCGCTTTGATAATCTTGTCAACGTGAGTGGGCTCATGTGAGAGAAACGTGAGGATATTTTCTTCTTCCCGCGAGCAGGATATATTTTTTAGGAGAGTGGTGCTTTCGGATGAAGCAAGCGGCTTTGCCGGCAGAGGAAATTCTTCGAGAATATCCTGCACGGAGGTGACTATTTTGGCTCCCGCCCGGATGAGTCGATGGGTGCCGAGAGAGAGTGGGGAGAAGATAGACCCCGGTACGGCGAACACCTCCCGGTTGTCATCCAGAGCGAGGCTTGCCGTGATGAGGGCGCCGCTTGTTTCCGGCGCTTCGATTACCAGTGTGCCGAGGGTCATGCCGGCCACAATCCGGTTGCGGGCGGGGAAGGTGCCTTCGTTTACCGGTGTGCCGGGAGGGTATTCGGAGAGGAGGGCGCCGGCATGCATGACGGCTCTGGCCAGGGACAGGTGCGATTGGGGAGCGATGGACGCGTCATCGATACCGCCGCCCAGTACCGCCAGTGTTTCGGATCCTGCTTCCAGCGCTGCCTTGTGAGCGATCGAGTCGATACCGAATGCCAACCCGGAAACCACGATGTATCCGGCAGCGGCAAGGTCGGCAGCGAGACGGTGAGCGGCTTGTCTGCCATAGCTGGTACATTTGCGCGAACCGACGATGGCGATGAGCGGTTTTTCTTCCCAGCCATACGTGCCACGCGTGTAAAGAATCATCGGAGCATCGGGAATTTCTTTCAAAAGACGCGGATAAGCTGCATCGGTGAATGTGAGTATGTTGATGTTTTGATTGGTGATATTCTCCCATTCTTGGTCGGGACGGAGGGAGTCTCTTCCTGAGCTGAGAGCGGCGACCGTTTTCGGGCCGAGTCCTTTTACGGCGAGCAACGCTACCGCATCGGCTTCCCAGATAGCCTCGGCGCTACCGAAGCGTTCGAGAAGATTGCGCAACGTTTTGTTGCCGATGCCGGGGATGAGACTGAGCGCGTGGAGCAGGGCGGATGAGTGCATATTCCTTGCATTTTGTTTTTTCTGAGAGAGGTCGGTACCGTTATTGTAACGAGGTTTTTTCTCGTGAGCAAATACGGCCGTAGTAAGGGATTGGAAGTTGACTCCGCGTGTTCTTCTTGGTACAATCATTTTACGTTTTGGATCCGTAAAAACGTTTTTTTGTTTGAGCGGGTGCTCCCGTTTTTTTGACGCAATGGGCCGTTAGCTCATCTGGTAGAGCACCGCATTTGCAATGCGGGGGTGGCAGGTTCGAGTCCTGTACGGTCCACAATTCCCTTCCTTGATTCTTTCTCGCATTCGTGTTAGCATGCGAGATGTTATTTTGCAAGGGGATGGGGATATCCAATGGGGGTGATTAGCTCAGTTGGTTAGAGCGCTACACTGATAATGTAGAGGTCCCAAGTTCGAATCTTGGATCACCCACAAAACTGCTCAAGGCAGCAATAATCAATAATCAAATTCCAAGAAATAAAAAAACGTGCTATCTTTGGTTGGTGATTGGATTTTGGCGATTAGCATTTCAAGTGAAGCGATAGAGCGGGATAGAGCAGGCTTGGTAAGTCAGCTCGTCTGGTTTGTAACGAAGAGAAGGGATGCAGATAAAGTAAGAATCATATATAGCGGGGTAGAGCAGTCTGGCAGCTCGTCTGGCTCATAACCAGAAGGTCGGTGGTTCGAATCCACCCCCCGCAACAAGCGATAGCGAAGAGAGGAGGGAGCAAACAAACGGTTTTGCTTGCGATGGATGAGAGGGGATTTTTTCAGTTATTTTTATTTTTGATATTTTCACTTTGAACTATCTATGCCAGGGTAGCTCAGTTGGTTAGAGCATAGCCTTCATAAGGCTGGGGTCGCGAGTTCGAATCTCGCCCCTGGTACAAGCAATTCAAGACACGGGGGCGTAGCTCAGCTGGTTAGAGCGACTGCCTGTCACGCAGTAGGTCGCCGGTTCGAGTCCGGTCGCTCCCGCCAAGAAAATATCTACACTCTGTCGGTGTGGATATTTTTATGAGATGACTGGGCGAGAAGTTTATTCTTCGGAGGGGTAAATCCGTCCCTCCTTGCCAAGAAAAAAGGGGATTTCCAAGTTCTCTTTTTTGTTATGGACAGAAACAGGAAATCGTGCTATTATGTACAGTTCATTTGTGAGCATCCCGCTCATACCAACCTGGAGGGAAATGAACATGATCAAGGAATTGCATCTGGTGGCGCGTGTGATCTACACTGTTCTCGTCACTCTGTTCTTTTCAAGTATCAGTGGCTTCAGCTTCTCGGCGTCCTTCATGGGCATCGGCTGGGTCATCTTCCTGATGAGCTTCATGTTTCAGTACTACGTGTTGCATTTCGTGCTCAAACGGAGTGCTAAAACGCCACGAGACAGACTCTACATCCTGATTGGGTGGTTCATCGTGTCGGTGGCAGGGATGTTGATTACTGCGTACATGATTCCGTCCTTGACGGAGCTGAGCCAGTACGAAAGTGACAACGCATTCCTTCACAAGGTGGCGTTGTGGGGCAGCATCTTTGCCGCCTTCGGGTCGGCCTTTGTCGCGATGACCTGCGCTCGTCGCGCATTCACTCGTCATGGAGGCCTTGGCTGAGGGGTAACACCTCCTCCGCGGGATTCCCGCACCCGATTGGCTACTAGGTTTCGACCTGGTAGCCTTTCTTCTTTTTTATTGTGCTACGAGCTTTTCGATTCGTCTGAGTAGCAAGTTGAACTTATCGCTGTTTTCCAGCCATTTCCCGAGAATGATAAGGTAGTAATCGTTCCTTACTGTGTCTCGTCCTCCCCGCCAAAATAAAAAATACACCCATGGAGCGCGTTTCTTTGTTTTTGGAGAGGATTTTTTTTGGTGCTAGACTGGAAACCATGACACTCTCTTTTCCTTATGCCACAACAACCTGCTTTTCAGTCGTCAGATCGGATGCATGCGGAGCCTGCTTTGCAGGAACGTTTTCTTTTGCATGTCTGTTGCGCTCCGTGCAGTATCGCGGTAATTGATGATCTTCGCGTCCAATATGATCTTCGCGTTCTCTTTTACAATCCCAACATCCATCCGGAAGAGGAATATCTGAAACGGAAAAAAGAAGTCATCCGTATCTGCGAGGAATGGCAGGTGCCGATGCTTGATTACGATTATGATCCGAGCGCATGGGATGAACAGGTACGCGGACTCGAGGATGAACCGGAAGGAGGTCTCCGTTGTGCCGCCTGTATCACGATGCGTCTTCTCCGGACGGCGGAGATTGCGAAGGAACAAGGGGTGAGGCTGTTCGGCACGACGCTTACCATGGGGCGCAACAAAAGAGCCGTGATGATCACGCCGATCGGTGAAGCGGCTGCGCGCGAGCACGACATCCGGTACTACGCCGAAGATTGGAAGAAAAAGGGGCGCGAAACGAAAGCGCGAGCCATGGTGAAAGAGCGCGGTATCTATCGTCAGGCGTATTGTGGCTGCCGCTATTCTCTCCGCAACCAGAGGGAAGAATAGCGTATATTTTTTCGCCCTTGGCATATCGGCCTAGGACTGGTAAAATCGGGTCAGTATCCATTATCAGAAAATATATGAGTCTGTTCGAAAAGTTTTTTTCATCTAAAAAAGAAGAGGATTTTGTGGAACACCTGCCCGAAGCTCCGGATGTCCAGCCGGGACTGGAAGAAACCCCGATCATTCTGGAAATCGATCATAATAAGTGGCAAGAGAGTAACCCCGGAGGAGTGAAAGAGATTATCGGCCGTATCAGCGAGGAAGAGGCCGCTGAGAGAGAGCGGCAGAGGATCATCGACAAGATCATCGAAGAAAGAGATAACAAAACGAATTAACCTGTGTATTCTGATGCGCCAGAACCTGTCATTAAGACAGGTTCTTTACTTTCGAGGCGTAGCTTGCCTTTTCGCAAGGAAAGCGTATGCTGGAGCCAGTAAAGGGAGGGATCACCGCAGACAGTGGTCCTTTTACAATTTTGAACCAAGAGAAGGAGAATACCGTGGTCAAGTCGACGGCAGCGCCGCAACAAAGAAGAAGGAAAATTCCAGTCAGTCCGGCTGCGAAAAAGCCGTCCAGTCTGGTCAGGGGACTGCTGAAACAAGTGGATCATCTCAGGCCGACCAAGCCGAAAATGACCAAGCTGTTCGTCCTAGATACCAATGTGCTCATGCATGATCCGATGAGCCTCTTCCGGTTTGAGGAGCATGACATCTGCATTCCGCTGATGACGCTCGAAGAGCTCGACAACAACAAGCAAGGGCAGTCGGAGGTGGCGCGCAATGCGAGGCAGGCGAGCCGCATGATTGATGAGATCCTTGTCGGCTGTGAGCATGCCATCAATGAAGGTATCGGACTTGCCGTCCGATCTCAGGGTGAGGCGACCGGACGGCTCTTTCTCCAGACCGAGGAGATCGCTGGTGATCTGCTGCAAGGTCTACCGAGTAGGAAGGCTGACAACCAGATTATCGGTGTCACGATGCATCTATCGGAGAAATTTCCGAAGCGGGAAGTGATCCTGGTGACGAAAGACATCAACATGCGCATCAAGGCTCGCGCGCTGGGACTGGAGGTACAGGACTATTTCAATGACAAGGTCATGGAGGACACCGACCTGCTCTACACCGGCGCACGAGAACTGCCAGCCGACTTCTGGGACACTCATGCCAAGGATATGCAGTCCTGGAAACAGGATGGCCACTCCTTCTACCGCATCCAGGGACCGCTTTGCTCCGACCTGCTCGTCAACGAGTTTGTTTGTCAGGCTGGCGGCGAGCATCCGCTCCACGCTCGGGTGCGTGAGACCAGCGGCAAGAGTGTCGTTTTGGAAACGCTGACCGATTACCGCAACCACAAGAACGCTGTTTGGGGCATCATGGCGAAGAACCGCGAGCAGAATTTCGCGCTCAACCTTCTGATGAATCCCGACATCGATTTCGTCACCCTGCTCGGTCAGGCCGGCACCGGCAAGACACTCCTTTCATTGGCGGCTGGACTGGTGCAGGTGTTTGAACAGAAGCGTTATAGCGAGATCATTTTTACTCGCGTAACGATACCTACCGGTCCCGACATCGGCTTTTTGCCCGGTACCGAGGAAGAAAAGATGCTTCCGTGGATGGGCGCGATGGAAGATAACCTCGAAGTGCTCGGTGTAGGCGGCAGTTACGATGGCCAGAAAGACGGTGAAAGCAGGCGTTCGGATGATTGGACCAAAGGGGTAACGATGGATCTGATCCGTCAGCGTCTGAAGGTGAAGTCGCTCAATTTCATGCGCGGCCGCACCTTCCTCGAAAAACTCCTCATCATCGACGAGGCGCAGAACCTGACGCCCAAGCAGATGAAGACGCTTATCACCCGTGCCGGCCCTGGTACGAAAGTCGTTTGTCTCGGCAACATCGCACAGATCGACACGCCTTACCTTACGGAAGGCAGCTCCGGTTTGACGTACGTCGTGGAGCGTTTCAGGGGGTGGCCGCATTCGGGCCATATCACGTTGCAACGCGGCGAACGCTCGCGCCTGGCTGATTACGCCGTACTCGTGTTGTAACCATCGTTTCGTCTTGAGCCCGCTGGAGAATCTTTCCGGTTGGGCTCGTTTTTTTTGTATGCTAGGATAGGAACATATATTTTCCTCATATTGTATGACTCAAAAGGAAGCGCTCTCTCTCATCAAAACCGGCGTCAGTGTTTTTTTGACCGGCGAAGCGGGATCCGGGAAGACGCATATCATCAACCGGTACACGGAGTACTTGCGCGAGCACGAGATCGATTTCGCCGTGACGGCCTCAACCGGTATCGCCGCCACCCATATCCACGGGATGACGATCCATTCATGGAGCGGGATCGGTGTCCATCAGGCATTGAATGATGATGATCTGCAACATATCGCCGAAAATCGGTACGTCGCGAAGCGGATCAAGAAAGCCAAAGTGCTTATCATTGATGAGATTTCCATGCTGGACGGTAATACGCTTACGTTGGTCGAAAGGGTATGCCGCAAAATCCGCAAATTGCAGCTGCCGTTCGGCGGCCTGCAGGTCGTGCTGGTGGGAGATTTTTTTCAGTTGCCGCCGGTGGCCGCGCAAGGCAGAGGAGTGGAATTCGCTTTCGATTCGGATGCGTGGCAGGGACTGATGCCGACGGTGTGCTATCTCACCGAGCAGCACCGCCAGGAAGACAGCGTGTTTCTGGGCATCCTCTCCGCCATCCGGAACAATACCTTTGATGAGATGCATTTCGAAAGTCTGAGCGGACGGATCATTTCCCCGGCAGAATTGCCGGACGACATGCCGCGTTTGTTTTCGCACAATGCGAATGTGGACACAATCAACTCGGCGGAATTGCGCAAGCTGCCCGGGAAAACCCGGCTGTTCGTCATGGCGGTGCGCGGGCCGGAAGCGCTGACGGACGCCCTAATCCGTGGCTGTCTCTCGCCGGAACGCCTGGAGCTGAAAGAGGGAGCCACGGTCATGTTTACGAAAAACAATGCTAGTGAGGGTTTCGTGAATGGCACGCTCGGTACCGTAGTCAGTTTTGACTCAGAAAAACACTATCCCATCGTGAAGACTTCGGATGGCGCGCGCATCGCGACGGAACCGATGGAATGGATGATAGCGGAAGGTGATGAAGTCTTCGCCAAGATCACCCAGCTGCCGCTCCGGCTGGCGTGGGCGATGACCATTCACAAGAGTCAGGGTGTCAGCCTGGATTCCGCCGTGATGGATCTCTCGCAGACCTTCGAGTATGGCCAGGGGTATGTCGCGCTCTCGCGGGTGCGCAATTTATCGGGTGTCCATCTGCTTGGGGTGAATGCGCGCGCCTTCCAAGTGCATCCGCTGGTTTCAGACAAAGATGAACAGTTTCGCGTCGCCTCACTGGTCGCGGAGCATGAGCAGGAAGATCTTTCGGAAGCAAGACAGAAGGAACTGGAGAAAAATTTCATCACGCTCTCTGGAGGACGCCAGAAAAAAGAGAAAACGGCGAAAAGAAAAAAAGCATCGCTGGACGGTCAGCCGTTGGAAAAAAATCGTGCCGTGCATCCGCAGGCCTATCAGCGGTGGACTCCGGAAGAAGATGAAAAATTGAGAAAATGCTGGAGCCAGGGCGTGCAGATCCGCGCCATAGCGGAAACCTTCGGCCGCAAGCGGGGTGCCATCTCTTCCCGTCTCAAGAAGCTGGGATTGTCCCAATAAATATTTTCTGATCACGCCGCTTGCTTCCATCTGCTATAATGGAGAGGTAATCTATTAAGTCACGCCTATGGATAGGGACATGAATTCTCTTTCGGAATATGTCGCAGGACGTATTCGTGCCGGTGTTTCCAAAGCGCTCATCGAGGAAGAACTGCTTACCGTCGGTTGGTCGGAAGAAGAGGCGGATGCCGCCTATCGGGCGGGTCTGGTCGCGTACGGAGCGCCGGTACCGAGCGAGGGCAATCGTCCGACATTGTCTCGCAAGTCTTCGGCGGTAGACGTCGTCATCAATTTTTTCTCATTTATCCTGCTCGGTATCATCGCGACCGCTCTCGGGACGCTCTTCTTCCAGATCATCAACAAATATTTCCCTGATCCGCTCGACGTGACGAACGGGTATGTCGCGTCTCTGTCGAGCACTATCCATTATGCGATCGCCGCTCTCGTCATCGGGTTTCCTCTGTATTTTGTCGCGCTGCGGATATGGTTCCGCAAGTTCCGGGAAGATGAGGGGCGCACCGAGTCGCGTCTCTCTAAGTGGCTCACCTATGTCGTCCTCCTGATAAGCGCTGTGACCATCGTCGGCGATCTCATCACCCTGGTCTTCACGTTCTTGCAGGGCGAGATTACGGCACGTTTCTTCTTGAAGGCGCTGACCATCCTGGCCGTGGCCGGGATCATTTTCGGCTTCTACTATCTGGAGCGCCGCAAGATCCAATATCATCTGGATATCCCGCGCGCCATCTTCCAGTCTTTCGGCCGCGGAGTGGCTACCTTGGTCGTCGTGGCGGTCGTTCTGGGCTTCATGGCTTCCGGATCGCCGGCGACCGAACGCAACCGGACGTTCGATCGCACGCGCGCCGATCACCTCAGTTCGCTCTCGGGCTGTGTCGAGAGTTATGCTCGGACACTCGGACAGCTGCCTGCTTCCCTGTCCGATCTTAGGCAATCGAGCCAATGGAGCTATTGCAGTGACTTCATGCAGGATCCCGAAACTCAAGCCCTCTATAGTTACCGCGTCGTGACCCCGTCTCGGACGGAGGGAGCGGCGCACGTGGGAGAATTTGAACTCTGTGCGACGTTCGCGTTCGCTTCTCAGAATGGGACGACAGACACGGCTCCGTATGGCAAGAACGTCTGGAGCGACCATGCGGCCGGGAAAAGCTGCGATACGGTGACGGCTCAACTTCTCGTGCCGACTTATCCTGTCCAGCAGCAGGGGGACACGCTTCAGAATCCTATCAAATAGCACGGCGGGAGAGGGAGAGTGTCCCGTTTTCCGGAGAAAAGACGCCTGGTACTGAAGAAAGAAAAAATCTTTTTATGAATGATAAAAGATACGATATTGCTATCATTCCGCCGAGCGGTATCGCGGAGCAAGCGATCAGTATGAGCCGAGAGCTGCAACGGTTCGGAGCCTGCTTCGTTCTCGATGGTCAGACCTATCGTCCGCATATCTCTCTCTATCATGTACCTTTGGCTGAAAAAGTATTGAGCACCGTGATAAGCATATTAGAAAAGATCGCGGCCCAGACGAGGCCGTTTTCCTTGGAGCAAGACACGTACTATCCGGATCAGGGGGTATGGATCGGGGTACGCTATATTGCGGACAAGGCCATCTTGGATTTGCATACGACGGTCATCGCGGCGACCAAGGAATACCGCTCCGAGCAGGACGATATCCGTTATTTGGAACGCTGGCCGGAGCTCAGTCCGGCGCGGCGTAAAAATATCGAAGAGTGCGGTTGGTCAGATGCCTTTGCGTATTATTCTCCGCATATCAGTTTCACGAAACTGGAGCGTCCGCAAACGGATGTCCTCATCCATCTTCCGCATCGCGACTTTTCTTTTCTCGCCGATCATATCGGCCTGTATGAGCTCGGCAAACACGGAACGTGTGCGGAGCTCGTGGCAGATTTCAAACTCACGGAATAATATTTTGCGCTATGCGTATCACCAGTCCCGCCTTTGCGGCAAATGGCATCCTTCCCACCGCCTTTACCTGCGACGGCGCGGGCGTCAATCCGCCTTTGACGTTCGCGGATGTGCCTCAGGCAGCCCGGAGCCTCGCGCTGATCGTGGATGATCCCGATGTGCCGAAACAGCTCCGCTCAGACGGGCTCTTCGTGCATTGGACGTTGTGGAACATCAACCCACTGGTCTCGGATATTGAGAAGGACAGTGTGCCGCAAGGCGCGGTCGAGGGTGTCACGACGCGGGGCGTGCCGGGTTTTGTCGGCGCCTGTCCGCCGGACCGCGAGCATCGTTATTTCTTCAAGCTCTACGCCTTGGATGCACAGCTCGTCCTTCCGGTGACAGCGGGCAAGGATGATCTCGAGCGAGCGATGGCTGGCCATATCTTGGCCGCGGCCACGCTGATGGTCCGCTATGATCGTCCTCGTTGAACCTCCTGGAAAAGCGAGTTGCTATTGAACGCCTTTTTTTCTTTGGTTGAAGGTAGTGAACACTTCCGCATAGAGACTCTGCCACTCATGCGCGATTTTGGCGCGGGAAAATTGCTTGACGGTGGAGACGCCGCCCGCGCCCAGCCGCTTGCTTTCTTCCGGGTGCTGATAGAGGAACAGGATTTTAGCGGCGAGCGTTCGGTAATCGCCGGGCTCCACGAGAAGGCCGTTCTCATCGGGTCGGATATATTCTGCCAATCCCCGGGCCCGGGCTCCGATGACGGGGATACCGGTCGCCATCGCCTTCATCATGCTCAAGCTTTGCGTTTCAGCGGTACTCATGATGGCGAAGACATCGGCTGCCCGATAGATCCTAGCATGATCTTCTGGGCTGACTGTGCCGAAAAATTTCACCCGGGCTTCGATGCCGAGTTCTCGGGTGAGCGTCCGGAGTGCCGCTTCGGCTTCGCCATGCCCGGTGATAGCCAAACACACTTCTGGAAAGCTGTCTTTAATGAGTGCCATGGCTCTGATGATATCATCGATGTGCTTTTCCGGAGCCAGGCGGCCGGTATAGAGGAGGGTAAATGACGTGAGTCCAAATTCTTTTTTGAGGCTCGTCCGCTCTTCCGGAGAGGCGGGAAAGAAATGGTCCAGGTCGATCGGGTTGGAGATGACACGGCTCGGTTTGTGAAATCCATTCTGTCGCATCTCGTCGAGGATACCCTGAGAGGGGGCGGTGACAAAATCACAATGATTGTAATACCAAGAAACGAAACGGAGAGCAAAACGCGTGAGGAAAGGTGCACGGAGCGGGCTGTATTGCAAAAATTCGGTGAGAGGCGTATGGCTGGTTCCGACGAGAGGGCGCCGCAAGAAAAAACTGGCAGCCAGGCCTTCGAAGCCGGCTCCGAAAAAAAGATGGGTATGGATGATGTCCGGCTTGTCTTTCCGCAGAGAGAGCCAATGAAGGAAAAAAGGAATGACCATGCGGCCCTGCTTGGTCGGTGCCGGGTAGGGCAGAGAGAAGAGCCGCTTGACGGATACTCCCTCGCCGATGCGTATTTCCTCATAGGGGAGATGCGAGACGGCAAAGTCTTGCCGCGAATAACGCGGCACGGAAAAAGTGATCTTGTCGCCGAGACCGCAGAGTTCGCTCGCCTGCTCCACGAGCGAATCGGAAATCCCGGAAAGTTCCGGATAAAAATTATCTGAAAAAACGGCTATTTTCATATATGGGCAGGAAGAGAGATTACCGGTTGGCCTCTTCTGTCTCAAAGAATAGAAGAGAAAGCGGTTTCTGTCCATATGGACTTGTGTTAGAATAGGGTCATATGAAACTCTCTATTATCATTCCGGCCTACAACGAAGAGGCCTATATCGGGAAGTGCCTCGAATCCATAGTGGAGGAACAGGCACGTCATCATTTTGACGTGGAAATCATCGTCGTCAACAATGCTAGCACCGATCGGACGGCGGAGGTGGCGCGATCTTTTTCTGTTGCCCGTGTGATAGATGAGCCGAGGAAAGGCTTGGTGCGCGCCCGCCAAACGGGATATGAAGCCTCCGGCGGTGAATTGGTCGCGAATGTCGATGCGGATACGCTGGTGCCCGAGGGCTGGATGAAACAAATATTCGAGGAATTTGTCGCCGATCCAGAGTTGGTCGCGCTCTCCGGTCCCTATATCTATTATGATTTGTCGCCGGTACTCAACGGGTGCGTGCGTCTCTTCTACGGTTTGGGGAAATTCGTGAATGTTCTCAACGCCTGGGTGACGGGACGGAGCGGTACCATGCTCCAGGGCGGAAATTTCATTGTGCGCCGCAGCGCCTTGGCAGCAGCCGGAGGCTTCGATCTCAATTTTGATTTCTATGGCGAGGATACCGCGATTGCCAAACAGATGAGCCGTCGGGGCAAGGTGAAATTTACGTTTCGTCTCCCGATGTATACGTCCGGCCGCCGCTTGCGAGCGGAAGGCATCTTCACTATGACCGTGAGGTATGGGATGAATTTTTTGTGGACCATTCTTTTCGACAAGGCTTATTCCAAACAATATAAAGATATTCGCTTATGAAAGCACGGTCTTGGTGGAGCCGATATGAAAAAGAAGCGCGCGATCTCGGTTATATCGTCGCTCGCAATGTTTTCTTGCTCACCAATGGCATCATCGCGCTCGTGGTCGGGCTGCTTATCGTGTTCGGAGATATCCAAGCGGGCATTTTCCTTGGTCTCGTGCTGGTCATCAATATGACGTTGGGTCTGGGGCAGGATATCCGTGCCTGGTATGCGCTCCGTCGCCTGCAATTGTTGACGGCTCCGCGCGTTGTCCGCGTGCTGCCTGACGGTACGGAAGAATCCGTCTTGACTGAAGTCATAGAGAAAGGAGATCGACTCAAGCTGAAGACAGGAGATGAAATTCCATGCGATGGGACACTGCTCGAGGCGCATGCGCTCGAGCTGAATGAAGGACTGATCACGGGAGAGGCTGCTTCCTTTTCGCGTCGGGCGGGCGAGCATGTCTTGGCGGGGAGCATCATCACGGCCGGGACCGGCCTCTTGTCGACGGATACCGTTTTCAAGGAGAGCCGGATCGCGCGTATGACCGAAGGCATCCAGAGCTATAGCGTGAACGCCAGTCCGATTCAGAAAGCCGTGAGCCGCGTTATCCAATATTCCGGTTATATCCTGGTAGTGGCTATCGGCTTCGTCGTCTTGCGCGGCTTCGTGGTGCATACATCGAATCTGATCGTGATCAAAAATATCGGTGCCTTGGCCAGTTCCATCGTTCCGCAGGGATTGATATTCGCGATGACGCTCCTGTTCGCTTATGGCGCGGCGCATCTCTATCGGCGCAATGTCTTGCTCCAGGAAGTGAACGCGACGGAAAAGCTGGGTCGTATCCAAAACCTCTGCATGGATAAGACCGGCACCTTGACGGAGAATAAGCCGACGGTAGAAAAGATGGAGACACCTCCAGGAGGAGAGAGTGAGACCGCCAAACGCTTGGCGGCGGACTACGTTCTCGGTTCCGGTGATGCCTCGCAGACGATGCTGGCGCTGCGCGAATACGTCGGGGATGCGCAAACCGCGGGCCAGGTCATCAATACTTCCGCCTTTTCCTCGTGGCATCCTTACGGTGCGATCGAAATCATTCGGCCGACGGGGGAAGCGGATGTGCTCATCGTCGGGGCGGGGGAATACCTGGTGCCGCACCTGATGAACGCATCGGAGCAAGCGTGGTTTGCGGAGATTGAAAAACGGGAAGCGGCGCAAGGGAAACGCATCATCTGTCTGGCGCGCGCGGAGACAGCGCATCTGCCGAAAGATTTATCGCTCGCCAAACTCTCTCTTGTGGCCGTTTTCATCTTATCCAGCAAGCTCCGTCCGGGCATCCGGGAGGCCATCGCATTTTTTCAGGATCGGGGCGTGCATATCCGCATCATTTCCGGCGATCATCCGGAAACCGTCCGGGCCGTGGCAGCTATGGCCGGGATACGGCACTGCGACCAGGTGATTACCGGACGAGAAATGAGCCAGTGGACGGAAGCGGATTTCGCCAAGCGGGCTCGGACGTACTCGATTTTCGCCCGCACGGTTCCCGAGCAGAAGGAGAAAATTATCGCTGCCCTGAAAGAGGACGGCTTCACGGCGATGGTCGGGGATGGCGCCAATGATGCGCTCGCGATCAAGAAAGCGGATCTGGGCATCGCCATGTTCGAAGGGGCGCCGGCCACCAGGCAGCTCGCCTCGGTCGTGCTCATGAACAATAGTTTTACGGCGCTGCCGGGCGGCGCCGCGCTCGCCGACAGCATCATCAAGAACGCGGAAATTTTTGCCAGCCTGTTTTTCGGAGCGGCTCTGATGGGGCTGTTTCTTTTTTTCGGAGTGAGCGTGCTTGGGTATCCGTTCCCCCTCACTCCGCTCAACATCACCCTGACCAATTATTTCATGGTAGGTTTTCCCGGCATCCTGGTATCTTATTGGACGATTTGGCCGGCAGAAAAAGTACAAACTCCGAGCACGGGCGCTTTTCTCCGCATCATCTCTCCCTTCATCATCGGATCGGCGTTCCTCCAGGCCGCGACGCTCCTCGTTGTTTTCGTCCTGAGTCCGGAGACCATGAAGGCGGGCGGATCCAATCTCTGGGTCGTCCTGGCTTCCATCGTGACCGGATACATTTTTTTCCTGTCTGCTCCCGGCATGTATCGGGGCGTATTGCTGGCCAGCCAACGGCGAGATATCATCATCCTCACCATCGTGGAAATGTTGTTTCTCCTGTTCGTCTCCCGCACTCCTTTTCTGCTGAAGTTTTTCGAGATTACGGGAGCCTGGCCTGATCGCGCCGCGTTGACTGTGCCGCTTCTGTCCCTGGGCCTGTACGGGTTGCTGCAATTTGGCTTGGTCCTTCTGCTCAGGCGGTTCGTTAGAGTCTCTGTCGAGAAGACGGCACCTGCGTCGGCCGGCTGATTGCTTTCTTTCCTGGATTTGAGTACTATGGAATTGATTTTGAACCGCATCCTTCCTTTATGAACGCGTTCCTCTCCCGTCACAGACAGTACTGGTCGCAAAAGCGATACCTCCACTCCTCTCTGGTAGGCCTGTTTCTGTTTGTCGTGAGTCTCGTCGCCAATCGGTATTCCAGTTTCTATGCCACGGCGCAAGCGAGCAATCCGGTCACGGATCTGCTTTTGGATAATTTGCCGGTCATGCGAGTGGAGTGGATCGTGAATGATGTGGCCGCCCTTTTCGGTTTCTCTATGCTCTTTCTTATCCTGTGGCAGCCGCGCCGCATTCCGTTCATCCTGAAAGCCGTCGCCTTGTTCGTTTTTATCCGTTCTGGCTTCATTGTTTTCACGCATCTCGCTCCTTTTCCGGAGCGCATCTATCTGGATCCGAATGATCTGTTTCGCACCCTGACCTACGGAGGAGATTATTTCTTCTCCGGGCACACGGGGATGTCGTTCCTCATGGCTCTCATCTATTGGCAGGAAAAACGGGTGCGCTATTTCTGTCTGGCCGCGTCGGCGCTCCTCAGCGTCGGAGTGATTCTGGGCCATCTGCACTATTCGATCGATGTGTTCGCCGCTTTCTTCATCACCTATGGCGTTTTCGTCATGGCCCAGCGGTTTTTCCCCTATGCCTACAACGTCTTTTCCGAGGGCCGCAGCATGCCCAAACTCGAGAAAACTTCCGATTTCGAAAAAGCGGTGAGCTGACCCGCCACGCCCGTTGGAATGACGAGCACGCGGTTTTAATTGTATCGGGAAATCATGGGGAATAAGGCACGGGAGCAAAAATTCTTTTTACTGTATGAGAGCCAAGCGGATGCTCTTTTTCGTTTTGTCTTTTTTCGGGTGAGCGATCGTGAAGCGGCCAAAGATATCGTCCAGGAAGCCTTCCTCAAGATGTGGGAAACGCTCTGTTCTGACAAAGATATCCAGAACGAGCGGGCGTTCCTCTTCCGCATCGCCTCAAATCTCGTGATTGATCGCTATCGGAAAACCAAGGAGTATTCTTTGGACAGTTTGGCCGAGCAGGGTTTCGACGCCCCGGATGATCCGGGGATACCGATCGAAACTCGAATCGATGTCGGTACGGCCCTCGAACTGCTTCAGCGTCTTCCCGAAAAATATCACGAAGCAGTCTGGCTCAGGGCGGTGGAAGAGTGGTCAGTGAAAGATATCGCCGCCCTTTTTGATGAGACGGAAAACGTGATCTCTGTTCGTATCCATCGCGGGCTCAAGCTGTGGCGAAAGCAGATCAGCGAAGATGCCGGTAAGAAATCAGGGGCTGAAACGTCAAAAGAGTAAAGAATCCTATGCAGAGAAATATGTACAATAGGGAGGATGGACAAGGTGAGCGCGCGGCGTTTGCTTCGCTGCATGCGCGCATTCTTTCGACTGAAGAGAAAAGTACGATGCGCCAAGCGTTGCAAGCGGCAGTATCGCGGTCCCAGTCGGCTGCCTTGCGACCAGAACGCCAGCCAGTCGGATTTTTCTCGTTTTTCTTCGGGCGCACGTTTGCGGTCTCAGCGCTTTCTCTCGTCCTGGTTGTGGGTGGCGGCTTCGGTGTCGCTAGGGCTGCGGAACAGTCGCTCCCGGGACAGCCCCTCTATCCGATGAAAACCCAATTCAATGAACCGCTCGTGGCGAGTCTCAAAAATTCTGATGCGGCGCGCATAGAATGGGAGCATCAATTGGTACAGCGGAGAATGGCAGAAGCTGAAACGCTCGCGGAAGCAGGGAAGCTCGGCGATAACGAGAAGCATGACATCGAACGCCAGCTCTCTGTGCATCGGAAAACATTGGAACAGCTCAAGGGACGGAGCATCACCGATGATGAATTTGTTCCGGCTCAACTCGAAACCGAATCCAAGAAAATTCAGGTGCGTTTCGAGTATCAGGAAAACAAAGCTTCTCTCCATATCGAGGAGAAAAATACGGAGAGCAAGCGTGATGATGAAAAGGGGAACGGAGAGAGCTCGGTGCATCGAGAGCGCCAAGACTCCTCCATGGAAAAGCGTACCGATGCAGAGGTTCGATCACAGAAGCGAGAGGGTGAGGAAACCAAATCACGCTCGAAGACGGAAGCGGATGGCCGGTCGGGTCTGGAGCAGAAAGTCGACCAAAAAAATGGCACGCTGGGCTCTGTGCAGAGTGAGAACGCCGTGTAAGATTCCTCTCCGAGCGTCGTCTTAAGGAGTGTAACCAGTAAAAATAATACTATGAAGATGCACAAAAGCATTTTTGGGTTGGCACTCGCCGTCGCAGGAGTAGCGGCCGTGTCCCAAGCCCCGGCGGTGTTCGCACGGCAGGGAGGCAGTGAACATGGTCCGGTTGCGACAGCTTCCGTGGCTGTCAGTCAGGCGAAGGCGATTGAGATCGCTCAGGGGAAGCTCGCTGGCGCTATGACGAGAGCCCATCTCGATACATATAACGGCAAAGCCACGTGGAAGATCCGTATCTTGTCGACTGATGGATTGCAGCGCGGTGATTTTCGGATCGATGCCACTACCGGCGTTATCCTGAATTTCAATATCCGGACGATCAAGAGCCACCAGATTGATCGCGCGGCCGCGCTCGCGACCAAAATTGAAAAGAAAAAACTGCATCTTGCAGAAAGAGCGCACAAGCTGGAGCTGAAGAGAAATCACTTGGATCAAAACGGACGGTAAACGTCAGGGGAAATGCAGGGAAGAAGAAACCCCGGAAATGTTCCGGGGTTTTCGTTCTGTGTCCTGACCGGTCCTGCACGCTGCCGAGATCCTGCCCAGGACGGCGACGCTTGCTCGCGGGGGGATACGTGGTAAAATGGCAATATCTAACACTCTACGCATATGGCTACGCTGAAAGAGCAAGATGGAAGCAAGCGCGGCAAGCGGAATCCCGGTTTGCTGTCGCACAAGGAGATTGCACCATCGACCTACGAGGCCTCTCGTCTCGAGGGCAAGGTGCAGAATCTCGGCATCAAGAATCTCGGACATCAGAAAAAAAAGAAGTCCCAAGCTTAGCGATCGAAAAACCTGCCCTCAAGGCAGGTTTTTTGTCGCTGAATTCAGGCCGGCGCTCCGGATCACTCCTCTTTCTTGATGGTCTTGATCTCGCGAAGCAGTTCTTCCAGGGCGCTCTGGATGTGTTCGATTTTCTGGGTATCATGCGTGCGATCGGCGGTGTATTCCTGATCATCCTTCTCGATCTCCTCGCCGAGACCTTCCACGTCCTCCGAGATTTCCTCCACATCCTCGCTGATTTCTTTGACGTCCTCCTGGATATCATCGATATCCTTGGACATCTCCTCGACATCTTCTGAAATATCCTCCACGTCCTCCGAGATTTCCTCCACGTCTTCGCTCACTTTGGCGAGCTTGTGCACCTGATGGTTGACGGTCATCTGGATGAAGATGGAGAGATAGATCGCTTCGAGCGAGACGACAGTGGTCAGGATGAGCATGATCTGGTCGAAACCGAAGCCGATCCACTGCAGCGCAAAAATCCCCACGAAAAAGACGGAGTGGAGGATGAGGGAGAGGGGAGAGCCGATATGGCGCGGAGCATCGAGCGCGATCCGTTCGAGGAATGGCGCCGCCGGCGCTGGAGTATTTTTTTCTGCCGGTGTTTTCATAGTCCCAGTGTAGTTTCTTTTGGCCGTATTGAAAAGGGCGGGTTTCGGTGTTAGGGTAGAGGTACAGGATAACAACAACTGCTATGAAGGCATTTACAGACCAAGTGCTCTCGGTCGTGGCGCGGATCCCGCGCGGCAAGACGCTCAGCTATGCTCAGGTGGCGCGCCAGGCCGGCAGCCCGGGAGCGGCCCGCGCGGTCGGTTCCATCATGCGGAAAAACGTCGATCCCGCCATTCCCTGCCACCGGGTCATCCGGAGCGACGGCTCTTTGGGACAGTACAATCGCGGCGGTACGGCAGCCAAAGCCCGCATCCTCCGCGCCGAGGGCGCGCCCTGCTAGGATGGAATAAACCCTGAAAGAACACCGATTATGCAGATTCATGAATTGGGGCATGTCGTGCTGTATGTATCGAGCCTCGCGCGCTCGGCGGATTTTTATCGTGATACGTTGGGGTTCCATGAGATTGCGCGCGATAGGCAAATGGCGCTTTTCTTTTCCGGCCGCACGCACCATGAATTGCTCCTGATTGAAATAGGCGGCAGCCCGATACCGAAACACGCACCGGCTCCCGGACTGTACCACATCGGATTCAAGATCGGAGACGGTCCGGAAGCGCTGCAAGCGGCCTATCGCGAATTGCAAGACCGGGGAGTGACCATCATCGGAGCCACGGATCATCACGTGACTCACAGCCTCTACATTCTCGATCCCGACGGCAACGAACTCGAACTCTACGCCGACGTCTCGGACGCATGGAAAACCGATCCCCGGGCCGTGCTCAAGCCGGGCACGTATCTTCCGCTGGAGGATAAATAGACACGAACCTGCTACGAGGCAGGTTTTTTTGTGGGGAATAAGTGAATTTTAACTATATTTCAAAAATAATTAAATTTAGATTTTTAATAAAAATGGCTTAAATAAAGATACTTGACATGAACATAGAGTCATATTATTATTTAATTATGAAAAAATATCTTACTCTAAAACAAAAAACTGTTCTCGAATTGATTTACGACTCTATCCGTTCTTCCGGTTTCCCGCCCACCCTAGCCGATCTAAAAGAGGAATTAGGAGTGTCTTCCAATCAGTCGGTTTTGAATTTTTTAGAAATATTAGGGAAAAAGGAATGTATAAAACGTGAAGAAGGGCAGGCACGGAGCATTACAATTTTGCCTTTAGGATATAGAGAAATAGGGAAAGAACCTCTGGTGCGGGTAACTGGTTATTCAGCAGCTGGACCCTACATTGAATCTTTTACAGAAACTTTGAATTGGTTGCCGCTTGATGGGCAGGTCTTGGAGAACGAACAAATAAACCAAGCGCGAGACAAGGTGTTTATTATCCAAGTTATTGGTGATTCTATGATTAATGTGGGAATTAATGATGGTGATAATTTATTAGTCAAAGAATCCAGGGAGTATAAAAGTGGAGATATTGTTCTCGCGCGAACTGATGATGGCGTAACGGTAAAGCGTTTTATTGCTGAGGGAGGCAAAAGATATTTAAAGCCGGAAAATCCTACCTATGAAAAAATGGTAATTATCCCCGGCGAAGTACAATTTCAGGGCAAGATAATTCTAAACCTTTCTAAAATAAACCAATAATATGGTGGATCAAAAAAAGACCAGTGAAATTTTTGGAAAAATATTTCGGAATCCGGATATGCAATTTGGGCTTTCCGTATTCGAGGGAATTATTCCGGAACAAGTGCTGAACCTTTTCGAAAAAGAGGGTAAATATTATTTGGAATGTTTAAAAAGAAAGAAAAGTATTCAAGCCAAGCCGGAAGAAATTGTGCGTCAACTTATGATCCATAAACTGGTTAATTTTTACAAATACCCGCTTGATCGAATGGATGTGGAGGTGGATGTGCAATTCGGTCGAGAAATCGGATCTAAGAGAGCAGACATTGTTATTTATCGCGAAGATGGTCGGACGCCGTATCTCGTGGTGGAAGTCAAGAAACCAGATGTCAAAGACGGTCTGGGCCAGCTCAAAAGCTATGCCAATGCGACTGGCGCTCCGATTCTGATACTTACTGATGGGAAAATACAAAATAATATTTTGCGAACTGACCCGAATCTTTTTGAGGATCTCCCGGAAATTCCGAAGTTTAATGAAACCGTGGAAGACGTGCGATCCAAAAAACTGACTTACAATGATCTTGATGAGATTCCCAATTTGCAACAGCTTGTTTATGATTTGCAGGAAGTTGTGCTGGCAAACAGCGGCGTGGACTCCTTCGATGAAATTTTCAAGTTGATCTATGCCAAATTGTATGATGAAATTGAAACTCCCAGAAATGAAAACAGGAGGTTCAGGGTAATTGCGGGCGTAACCAACAAAGAGAATCTCAATAATATTCAGCGCCTTTTTGAAGATGCTAAAAATCAGTGGCGCGATGTGTTCAAGGCGAATGATGAGATAGAGATTCCGGAAAATACGATTGTACCGGCAGTGTCGCTTCTGCAAAAATATCGACTTTTTGGTTCCAACCTTCAAATTATTGACGACGCTTTTGAATATCTCATCAATTTGGATGCCAAGGGAGAAAAGGGGCAATATTTCACACCACGCCACGTGATCGATATGGCGGTAAAAATGTTTCACCCCACTTCCAAAGATTTTATTATTGACACCGCCGCGGGCAGTTGCGGATTTTTGCTCCACGCGATGCAATATGTTTGGAATAATGAGCTTAATAAAGAAAAGTGGGGAGAAAGTTATGGTGTGAAGCAGAAAGATTATGCGGAAAAACGTTTGTTTGGTATAGATTTTGATCCGCGTTCAGTAAAAATCGGAAAAGCGATGATGCTTATTGCCGGAGACGGGAAAACAAATGTTTCTTATGCCGACTCTCTTGATAGCGAAGTATGGAATGAGGACGTGAAGGCGAGGTTCAGGCCGTTTCTTAGAAATTTTAAAGACCATGAAGAAAATAGAAGAAATCAGGAAAAGATGGCTGATTTTAATTTTGATATCGTACTTACTAATCCGCCGTTTGCTGGAGAGAAAAAAGGCGTGATTCTCAATCGGTATGATCTTGGGTTCAAGTGGGACAAAGATTTTCAAAAAACATCCAAACATCAAAACAAAGTTTCACGCGATGTACTTTTTATCGAACGGGATTTGAATTTCTTGAAGCCAGGCGGGCGAATGGCCATTGTTTTGCCGCAAGGAGTTTTGAATAATACGCAGATGGAGTATGTCCGCAAGTTTGTCATGAATAAAGCAAAAATTTTGGCGGTGGTGGGGCTTCACGGAAATACTTTCAAACCGCACACGGGCACAAAAACATCCGTTTTGTTTTTGCAAAAATGGGGTGGTGAAGCTGGCGAGCCACAAGTGGATTACCCGATTTTTATGGCTGTATCCAAAAAGGGCGGCAAAGATACTTCTGGCGAATATGTTTATAGAAAAGATAGCGAGGGGAATGTGATGTATGACGATTGGGGGAAAAAAATCATTGACCATGATCTAGATGAAATCGCGGAGGAGTTTTTGAATTTTATGAAAAAATAATTATTAAAATCATATGTTTAATCAAAGTAAAGACGGAATAAAGAGTGAAAAGATAATTTATATTTTTATTGATGCTTCAAATCTTTGGCAAGCACAGAAAGCTAAGGGGAAACTTTTTGATTACGAGAAGCTTAGAAATTTTTTGAAAAGCAAGTTTGAAGGATCAGAAATAAAAGTTTTTTACTATACTGCATATCCTGCTGATGGGACGAGAAGTTACAGTACTGATGGGAGACATAAATTTTATACTTTTCTAAAGAAAGGGCTAGGTTTTGTTGTTAGAAAAAAGGAGTTAAAACGTATATCAGTAATTACTGACGAAGGACAAGCTATTGAGGAAAAGGGAAATATGGACGTGGAAATGACCATTGATGTTATACACTATATGAAAAAATATGGTGTAGCTATTTTGTTCACAGGTGATTCAGACTTTTTAGCACTAGTGACTTATTTAAGAAACGGCGGTAAAAAGGTTTATATTTTTTCATCGGAAAATAATGTTTCTAGAGAGTTAAAAACTGGAGGGGATGGATACTTTGATGTGCTGAAAATCAAAGAAGACATCTGGGGCAAGGAGTTAAAATATAGGTCTGAAAAAGCCGAATAAAAACAACCCTCCTCGCGGAGGGTTGCTCTTGGATGTAATACCCTTTCAGTTATGGCTAACCGAAAGACATTACAAATATAGCAGATTATAATGGTTTGTCAAGGGGTTTACGCTTTCATCAACTAATACACTTATTATTTATATAAATAACAATATGGAAAATCAAGACCAGGACAAACTGATGAGACTATATACGAGATTGAGTGCTCTTAAAAATAATTTATCAAAAGATCATGGTATTTTGGACACTTTTGTCAAAGAATATTACACAATCGTTAATGAGCTAGTCGAGCTAACAGGTTTAAATTTAGACGAATTTAAAATTCCAATGTCTGAGGTTAAACCATATCTAATTGGTAGAGACTATGATGGACAAAAGACTTATACGGAAGAAATATTTTGTAACGGTTCATTATTTTTTAGTAAATTTGATGCCTTGATGACATATTTTCAAATAAAATATTTATCAAAAGAAAATATGAAAATTGGCTTTAATACCAAAGAGTAATTTATGAATTTTTCAATAATTCAAAAATCTCAACTCGAAGGCGCTTCGCGGCTTGATGCTGAATATTATCAGCCGGAGTTTCTAATGTTTGTAAACAATTTAAAGGGGTTTGAATTGCAATTATTGGAAGAAATATCTTCAAAGATAGATGTTGGTTTTGTGTCTTCTATGGTAAGACATTTTTGCAATAATGGGGTACCGTTGCTAAGAACACAAAATGTTGATGAGTTTGTTACAGATTTTGAAAACGGTATTGTTTATATTGACGAAAAGTTTCATAAACAATTAAAAAAGAGCCAAGTTTATCCCGGGTATGTTTTATTGGCGAGAAGCGGGTCAATTGGCAACGCGAGTGTTGTAACGGAAAATAATCCGATTGCAAATTCTGCAGATATTATTTTGATAAAACCAAAAGAAAACATCTTGCCAGAGTATTTGGCAGCCTTTTTAAATTCAAAATACGGTAGGTTTCAGATTGAGAGAGGATCAAGCGGGGGTCTTCAGGGGCATATGAATTTATTTAGTCTCGAAAAAATAATCCTTCCTGTTGTAAGTATTGATATCCAACAGACGATTAGAATGATAGTTTTGCATGGTCTAGATGCATTCGAAAATTCAAAATTATTATATCAGCAAGCCGAAAATTTACTTTTAGAAGCATTGGGATTAAAGGGTTTTGATAATGAGGAAAAATTATCATCAATTGTGAATCTTTCTGAAATAGAGTCAGCTTGTCGTATAGATGCTGAATATTATCAGCCAAAGTATAAAATCATTGAAGATAAAGTTAAAAATTATAATGTGCATAAATTAGGTGATTTGGTTTCAATGAAAAAAGGGATTGAAGTCGGGGCGGAAAAATATCAAGAAGAGGGAAAAGTTTTTATTCGGGTGAGCAGTATGACAAAATTTGGAATTGAGGAGAGTGATCAAAAATACCTGAGCGATAAATTGTATGAAAAATTGAAAGATGACTTTGAACCAAAAAAAGGTGAAATTTTACTGACCAAGGATGCAACTCCGGGGATTGCTTTTGTTTTGAAAAAAGATATTCAAGGGATCGTGTCAGGTGGCACTCTTCGGTTGAAATTGAAAAATGTAGGAGTTGAGCCTGAATATTTGGCACTTTGTCTAAATTCCATTATTGGGCAAATGCAAGCCGAGCGAGATGCTGGCGGATCAGTCATCGCCCACTGGAAACCGGAACAAATTAAAAATGTTCTTATCCCGATTTTATCCAAGGAAATACAACAAAAAATTGCTGATTTTGTTCGACAATCTCACGAAGCACGAAAAAAAGCAAAGGAATTGCTTGAGGAGGCAAAAAGAAAAGTTGAAGAAATGATTGAGAAAGGGGGTGAATAATATGGCAAAATACAATCGGAATTCAGGGAAGCCGTGGACAGGGAAAGAGGTTGAGAAACTTGAAAAACTAGCGAAAGGAAATACACCTACGCGAGTTATCGGTCTTGATCTCGGTCGTACGGAAAATGCAGTTCGAAAGAAAGCATCACAAAATGACATTACTTTAAATCCGCCAAATCAAAAACCGTATAATCGGAGGAAAAAATAAAGTCATAAATAAAACCAGTGTGTCGATTCAGCTTTTCCGCTCTCCCTGTGAGATATCCGGAAAACAGCATAACGGCGTGACATTTTTCCAGCTCGAAAGAGTTGGTTTTTGTTTGGGTGTATAATTGGAAAAGAAAAGGGGTCAGGTACCTTTTTGAAAATTACGTAACCGGTTACGTACAAGATGAAGCTATGTATTACCTCTATATCCTCAAGTGTGCGGATGGGACGCTGTATACAGGGATCACGGTTGATCTGAAGCGGAGGATCACGGAGCATAATAGTTTGGCGCTCGGGGCGAAATATACCCGGGGGCGCCGGCCAGTCATTCTTGTTTTTTCTCAGAAATTTCGCACCCGTTCCACCGCCTCCCAGGTCGAATCCCGCATCAAGAAACTCTCTCGCATTCAGAAGCTTGAGCTCATTGCCTCTGTTTATGAGGCCAAGAAAGTATAAAAGAAGCATCCCTCTGCAAAGCGGGACTTCACAGGGTGTATGATTAAGCCATGAAAAAACGAGTGATCATTGTAATCGGTATCGTCTGTGTCGGCCTCATCGGTATGGTCGGTTTTGCAGTTTTTAAGAGGCAGTCGCCGGAGCCGGTCGGGTGCACGATGGAGGCGAAGCTCTGCCCGGATGGGTCGGCAGTCGGACGGAGCGGGCCGGAGTGCACATTCGCTCCGTGCCCGAGTGTCCCGATCGCGAACGAAAATATCCGCGTCACGCTGCCTTTGCCCGATGACGTCGTCAAGAGTCCGCTCAAGATACAAGGCGAAGCGAGAGGTCTATGGTATTTCGAAGGGAGCTTCCCGGTCTCCATTATCGGCGAGAATGGGATGACGCTCGGGCAAGGAATCGCACAGGCCCAAGGGGATTGGATGACTACGGACTGGGTGCCGTTCGAGGCAACAATTTCTTTTACCGTGCCCGAAACTGCGACTGGAACACTCATCCTGGAAAAGGACAATTCATCCGGTCTCCCCGAAAACGCTGACGAGCTCCGCGTCCCCGTGCGTTTCGCTCCTTAACCCGATATCTCGAAGCCATGGAAAAGATGCACATCAACGAACGGGGCGCGCATACGACGGTCATCGAGGGCGCTCGGGATATCCTGAAGGCTCTCCGGAAGATCGGGGTCGAAACGGCTCCCGGCGTCATCGAAGGGAACGTGAAGGCGCACGGGAAAAGCGTGAAGTTGAAGCTGCTCAATTCCAAGACGTTCGAGATGGTCGTCGTCGTGAACGGCTCCAAGCAGACGTTCAAGGTCTATGGCAAGGATCAGGCCGGTATCGCGGGCATCATGCAGGACATGAAGCAAGATGGTTGGAATGCCCAGGAAACGCTGGACATTTCCCCGGAGCGTGATATCTGATCACATACATCATTCATCGATAAGCGTATGCTCCTGATAGTCGTCATAGTGGTCGCGGTCCTCATCTTCGGAGCGGCTTTCATCGCGGTCTCCGAGAAGAAAAAATGAAGAAAAAAATAAAAAAAATAGAAAAGATGGAAAGGATGGGAAAAATGAAAAAAAATCTGTATGCTCTCTATATGCTCAGATGCGCGGATGGGACCCTGTATACGGGGATCACGGTCGATGTGCGCAGGCGGATCAGCGAGCATAACTCTTCGTCGCTGGGGGCGAAATATACCCGCGGGCGGCGACCGGTGAAACTGGTTTTTTCCAAGTTGTTTCGCAATCGCTCCGAGGCATCCGGAGAAGAGGCTCGCATCAAAAAATTGTCTCGCGCAGAGAAGCTCGCCATGATCAAGAAAAAAATATGAAAGCATCATGATGGATCGGTTGCCTCCTGTAGTGGTTTTTTTCCTGGCTGCCAATCTCGCGGCGTTTTTGGTTATGCTTTGGGACAAGACGCGTTCGCGGCAGGCAGGCGCGGAGCGCATCTCGGAGGGGCTGCTCTTTTTCATGGCCACCATGTTTGGGAGCGTCGGGGTCTACGCGGGCATGTTCGCCTTCCGGCACAAGACGCGCAAGTGGTATTTCCTCATCGGCATCCCCATGCTGATCGTGGAAAATAGCGCTCTCTTGTATCTGGTATACGGTATCCGTAATCTTTTGCTGTGGGAATAGTTCGGAGATACCAAGAATACGTTTTTTATAAAAAAATCCGGCAGCCCTAGGATCAGGGTTGCCGGTTTTGTCGAGCGCCGCGTTCAGGCGTGCAGCAGTTCATGGCTATTGGTCTTGGCGCGCATCTCTGCATCGACGCGTCTGATGATGATCGTGCAGGAGAGACTGTATTTGCCATTGACCGGAGGGAGGTCGCTTGCCATTACCACTGAGCCTTCGGGCGCGCGACCATAGGCGATTTCGCGCACAATCTCGTTCTCGTGCGTCCGGTGGTAGAGGAAAATCGCCTTCGTGAGCCACTGATGTGCGGCCCAACGGTCGGTGTGGTTCTCGCGAGCGCCGGGAAGATCGGAAGCGGTAGCAACGAGCTGTTGTTTTCCAGCATCACGGAAATTGCCGGCATCGAGTTGAGTGAGACCCCATTCGAGCACCTCCTGGAACAGCGGATTTTTCGTATCTGGAGATATGCTCGCTCGCTGTTTCCAGAGTTCGTCGATGAACCCGTTGACAGGCTGGATAGTGATGCTTCCGCCGAGGGTAAGATAGCGGCGTATCAGGTCGATGATAGGATGCTTGCCGGTGCCGGGCGCATCGTCCCATAGCTCGGCATAGGCACGCTTGATCAGTTCTTCGTGCATCTGGGTAATGCTTCGGAAGATGCAGTGACTCCACCAGTCGAGGAGCATAGCCGAGGCATACTGATGGGGTCGTGAACCGACGAACATCGTCTGGGCTGGCTCGGAAAGCGCTTGTCCGGTGATGACAAATCCGAGAGTCATGTCCTCCGGATTCCGACCAGCATAGCGATTGATACTGATGATGTCCATGTTGGCGGAAAAGTTCCGCGGATCGAATTGCTGGGAGGTAGTGGGGGTCATGAGATCTCCTGGTTGGTAAAGAAGGGCTTCTATCCGGAAAGGACAGAAGCTATATTGTACGTGAGGAAGCGCTTTTGTCAAGAGAAATGACGAGCGGCAGACAACAGGGTCCTCCTATATCTGGTATACTGGTATCTGTAATCTGTTGCTGTGAGCATATCTCGTATGAAGACAACCGATCTGATATTTTTGGATACGGAGACGACAGGGATGGGACCGGAGGATCGCTTGTGCCAGGTGGCGTATGTGTTCGCCGGAGAAGAATATGAGTCGCTCTTCAAGCCGCCGCTCCCGATTACCATCGATGCGATGGCAGTGACGCATATCACGAACAAAGCGGTGGCAGACAAGGAATCCTTTGCGGGTTCTGAAATGGAGAAGCATCTCGCGGGGATTTTCGCGGTCGGCACTGTCTTGGTCGCGCACAATGCGAAGTTCGACGCGGAAATGCTTCGGCGCGAGGGACTCGATATCGGAGAGACTATCGATACGTTCAAGGTGGCGTATCATCTGGACACAGCGGGAGTGGTGCCGAAATATGGTCTGCAGTATCTGCGGTATTATCATGATTTGGAAGCGGAAGATGCCTCAGCGCATGACGCGCTGGGAGATGTCCGGGTGCTGCAGAAACTTTTTGATTTTTATTTCGCGCAGATGCTGGCGGTGTCAGGCGACGAAGAATCGGTTTTACGAGAGATGCTCGAGATTTCGGCGCGCCCGGTCTTGTTCAGGAAATTCACTTTTGGAAAATATACCGGAAGAGACGTGAGCGCCGTGGCGCAGGAAGACGCTGACTATCTGAGCTGGCTCCTCAATCAGAAAATCATGACAAGGGAAAGAGGTGAAGAAGATGATGAAAATTGGATCTACACGCTGGATTACTACTTGAAGCCGAAAGACGCTCCGCGGTAAATGCTGTGGGTATAAAAAAAGGAAGGGGAGTGGGATGTCCCGCTCGCCCTCCATTGTGGTGGCGCATTGTCTATATCGCTGTCATTTTTTTCTTCGACCGTACGACGGTTTTGACCGGCGGTCTGATGACGATCGTGAGCACCATTTTGGCACGCAGTAGGTCGTCGTCGTCATCCTTGAGAGTGGCGTCGAGAAAGCGAAAGCCGACGGCCCCTCCGATCAGTCTGCTCCGCGCTAGGCGCTCGTCATCATCCTTGGCTTTGCCGAATATCTTTTCGTATTCGCGCTCGAATGCAATTTTTTGCGAGCGAGCGAATTTTTTGTCGGTCAGCCGATCGGTATTCGCGATGAGGACGGCCGTCTGTCTTTTCACCATTCGGTCGTATTTTTTCCCTCCGATGTCTGACATGTATTGGAATGTTTCCAAAAATGCCTGGTAATCAGCCGTTACCATATCGGCTTCCGTCGGCTTCGCGTCTTCGAAGAGGAGCAGAGTCATATATTGCTGGCGGACACTGTCGTAGAACTCCATGACAGACTGCCATTTGTTGATAGTCTGCTCTGCTCCCCATGCTGATGACGACAGGGTGCCGAACAAAAGCAACGAAATGAACAGTGTAGCGGAAACCGCGGTGAGACGCAGACTTTTCGACATGATGATACCTCCAGTTGTTAGTGAACGGCAAGCGGAACCGGATCGTTCCTTCGTTTGTTTTCCATCGGAATGAAACGCAATCGAAGAAAGAATGACTTTATATTATAGCGGAAAATATGTATTTTGTCAAGAATGAGGGGGACGAGCAGAGGAGACATTCTTTGTGGCGCTGCCGGGAGCATCTGCCAAGAGAGTGACAGGGGAATGGACAAAATCATTATTATCTGTTATGGTAGCACGCAAGCAGGGAAGTATTGGTTTGTTTTTTGTGGCGCTCTACAGTGCCGCATCTCATGGAGTGACCACTTATGATAGAGGAGAAATCAACATGGATGTAAGCGGAGTAGGTGCTGTGCCGACAATCACGGCGTCAGCAGTTCCTGCCACATCGGCGGCAGTGGACTCCGACGGTCTCGATAACTCGACTGGAGGAGATGCGTCCGACGGAGGGAATCAGCTGCCGGATGCGCCAGGATTCAAGGCTGTATTGGAGGCAGCCAAACTGAAACTGGCTGCCGAAGGCGACCTTATCAGCGCGTTCAACGACCTGGTCAGCGATTACAACCTACTGATCAAGGACTTCTCGGTACCGTCGGCGAATCCGCTCATGGCTCTCGGACGGTATGCTGCGACAGCATCGCTTGGCGTGACCGTTACTCTGGCGGTTGTTGGTACGAATATCGACACGACGCAGTGAGGACATACTACCCCTCACGCTCGAGCTTATCACCGAGAGCATCTAGATGCCTACCGTATGAACGTTATACGGAGGCATCTTTTCATTTGTCCAAGAAAGGATGATTTCTGTCATGAGCGATTCAGCGGATATTGATCCGATATCACCGATGCGGTATTTATTCACATCCCTATGCGCACCAACCGTGTTATACTGAAAGCGTAACTCGTATCAAATAAATATGGATACAGGACTCAAAGACAAAGTTGCGATCGTAACCGGTGCGGGGCAAGGCATCGGCAAGGGAATCGCTTTGGCGCTGGCTCGAGAGGGTTGTCGCGTGGTGGTTTCCGATATGAATGAAGAATCATGCACCGATACGGCGCATGAGATCGAAGCTCTCGGCGTGAAGGCTCTGCCTGTCCGCTGCGATGTCTCTTCTGCCCAGGCGGTGTCCGCTCTGTTTGCCCAGACCAAGGAGTATTTCGGCCACCTGGATATTTTGGTCAATAATGCCGGCGTCTATCCGTTCGTACCGTTCGAGTCTCTGGAAGAGTCGGATTGGGATCACGTGATCGATATCAATCTGAAAGGTGTTTTTCTGTGCTCCAAAGAGGCAGCAAAGATGCTACCGAACGCAGGACGAATCGTCACTGTGTCTTCTATCGCTGCATTGGTAGGGTTTGAAGGACTGACCCATTATTGCGCTTCCAAGAGCGGCATCAACGGGTTCACGCGCGCGTTGGCGCTGGAGCTGGCGAAAAGGGACATTACCGTAAACGTCGTTGCCCCGGGGGCGATCGCCACTCCCGGTGCGTCCGGAGCCATGAGCGAAGAGGCGATGAATCAGACGCTGGCGATGATTCCGGCGGCACGCCAAGGCACGCCCGCAGACATCGCCAATGCGGTGGTGTTTCTCGTCTCTGCCGCGTCGAGCTATATTACCGGCCAGGTGATCGTCGTGGACGGCGGCTGGACGCTCAGATAAGAGAGAGGCAAGCAGCCGATATCTGTCTTGAAAGTTCTTTGCGTCAGGGAAAATCATAAAGTGAAAAAACATAAGGCTCACTCCATTGGAAATGCTGCTGATCGTCTCCACCGTATTGGAATTCAATCCTTTGTTTCAAGCCGTCAAAAGCATCAGAACGAAAAGCGTCAAAGATGTCTCTCTCTTCACTTTCCTCTCCATTCTCATCATCGGGTCGCTCTGGCTGTATTATGGCATTACGATTGATAGCATCCCCCTCATCGTGGGCAATACCATCAAAGTATTCACTGCCCTCGCTGTCGTGCTGATTTATTTCAGGTATAAGAAATGAATAAGCGGGAAGAAAAAGATATAATAATATGAATGTTGAACATCCCAACTTGATTGGCGAACAGCCAGCAGAGTCTTTCCTGGAAGCTCCTCCAGAACATATCCAGAGAATTTTGGATACAGTCAATCTGGAAACAGAAGAGCAAGAAAAGCCGCGTCTGCATGTTTCCGCGTATGCGGGGGAACAATTTGCAGCGTTAGAAGAAGCGTTCGATGGTTTGACGCCCGAAACGGGGCCGGCGGTGATTGCCGTGGTGAGGTGTTGGAATAAAAAAGAAAAAGACCTCCAGGAGTTTTTGGAACGGATCGAGAAATTCAAGCAGCAGATACCGGGTTTGCAGGGCGTACTCATGATCATCAATAAGGATGGAGAGAAGGGGAACACCACCGAAGAAAACTTGCAAACCCTTTTGGGCCAGGCGCACGGATCCCTCCCCGTCGTGCCTCTCCAGGTGGAGCATTATAGCTGGACTGCGGGATTGAACGCCGGCGCATCCGTTCTCAATGAGCTGTGTCTGGAGAAGGGGATCGACCGAAAAAGCCTGCGCGTGGCGAATATTTCTTTCGACACGGACCTGGACGAGGCAGAGCTGGAAAAATGCAATGCCGCTATTCAGGAAAATGAGTTTGTCATCACGGCTCGCAAAACATCCGACGGCGCGTCTCCTTTCGTGAAGGGGCATGAGGAGCAAGAACTTTGGAATCGGTTCAAAGAGATGTTGCGCATGCCCAAGGCAGCCAAGCTCTCTGAGCTAGCCTATACCATGCGCAATACGTTCAATGTGATTGCCCTCGATGATATCATCGCCATGGGCGGGTTCAATCCTCTCTGCAACGGAGAGGCCTTCACTTCCAACCGTTCCGAGCCCCTTTCGCAGATGAAGCGTCCTGAGGAGGTGGCGATTGCCGGGATGGAGGATATAGAATTTTTTATGCGTCTCATTTTCCGTGCGCTCCAAAATGACAAGACGAGCACGCTGAAGGAATTGAAGGCGGCTATGGATAATCCTGTATTTTATAGAGATACAGCGTGGGAGAATCTGCATGAACTGAAAAAAATAGACAAGATCGGCAATGAAATGGTGGCGCTCTCGCTGATCTTGAGCGAATTGTCAGGGAAGAGGACCATGCCGACCCGTAACGAGGGAGAAACAAAAACGGTGGGCCTGGTGAAAGATTTCTATGTGCCTCGGATCATGCAGGATTTTGCGCTGCGCAAGTGAGTTTCTCTCAGTGATAGGTACCGCCTCTAATTCTTTCCCCCCTCCTTTATGAAAATATTCATCGTGATCGTGTTAGTCATCATGGGGCTGACGTTTTTCGTGACTTCCAATACCGGACCGGTGCCGCTTCATTTCTTCACGCTGACGAGAGAGGTGCCACTCTCGTTTATTCTGGTGTTTCCCATCGGCATCGCGCTCCTCGTTTTCGCGATCTATCACGTGCGCCAGAGGAGCAAAGCGAACTTCATCATCCGCGATCTGGAGGATAGTCTCGAGAGCGAGCAGGAAAAAGTCTTGGAAATAGTCAAGCGCACGCATGAACTGGAAATAGAGAACCAGAAGCTCAAAATCCGTTTGGGCGGTACCACGTTTGATGATGACTCCTTATGAAAGGACTCCTGATTGCCTTGTGGAAGAAACTCAATTTTTCCAAACACCTGCAACTGCGCATCATCCGGATGTTTCAGGATCAGTTCCTCGTCGGCGTGACTGGTCTGATTTTCAATGAAAAAGACGAAGTGCTGGTGTTCAAGCACACCTACCGGCAGACGGCTTGGAGCTTGCCCGGGGGATATATGAATGGGAAAGAACATCCCAAAGAAGCTCTGATGCGAGAAATCAAGGAAGAATCTGGGTTTACCGTGAGTATCGATTGGCGGATGAAAGTGCGCACGGACAGGGAAACGGCACGCCTGGATATTTCCTACATCGGCACCTATATCGGAGGAGCCTTCGTCACTTCACACGAAGTGAGCGAAGCCAAATTCTGCTCGCTCAACAATTTGCCTCCTATCCGCAGGAATCAGCTGTTTCTGATCGAAAGAGCATTGGAGCAGCGCAAGCGTTTTTTTTCTGACACTACTTATTCGGATGCTCTCTCCGAACAAAAGCATATCGCGTATCTGTGAATAATGAGTGTCCCCGTGTCTTGAAAAAAAATACGCGGCACTCTTTTGTATTGACAGTTTTTTGCGTGAGGAGTATTACGAAGACAAGGAGGTCTGTCGACCTTTTTGGTTATTTCGCAATATCCTATAGGGAGCGGTTCTCATGAACATCAACATCGGATTCGACTTGTCACGCGTCATCATCGCGGGTCAGGTCAAGCGTCAACCGGATTTCGTCTCGAATGGCAACGTTTTTTTGCCTCGGGCGGTCGATACTCTTTTGGCCATCACGGGTCGGTATGGAGCGGATCATATTTTCATCGTCTCGCATGCCAAGAGCCAGGATGAAGAAGACCGCATCCGGGAATGGTGCGGGCGACATGGTTTTTACGCTCGTACCGGCATTCTCGCTCAGAATGTTCTCTTGTGCCGGGAACGTCTCGAGAAGCGGACCTTCTGTGAGCGGTTTCATTTCGATGTCTTGGTCGATGATCGCCTGGAAATCCTGGGACAGATCGCCGACGTGGTGCCGCAGCTTTTCCTGTTCCAGGGTCGCAAAAAGGAGATACAGAAGAGGAAGAATCAACCGTACCGGACACTGCTGGACAAACGCATCACGCGTGTCAATTCCTGGGGCGACCTCGGCAAGTGCTTGCTGTGCTGAGTGTCTGCCCGCATTCATGGTTTTGAGCAAAGACTCAAATCCCCATTCATCTAAGCGTCTGACGAACCGGTCAGGCGCTATTTTTTATGTGATATACTTTGTGTGTCATGCGTATGAAAAAGTCTCGTATCGGCATTATGGGATCGGTGGCGGCGGGTATCTTACTGGCCGTTGTGCTGGGCATGTATATATTGCGCTCGCCTCATGATATTCCCCAGGGAGCGTGCACGAAGGAGGCCATGTTTTGCCCCGATGGTTCGGCTGTCGGTCGGACTGGTCCAGCGTGCGCCTTTGCTCCGTGTCCTGATCTGCCGAAAGAAATCAGTACGCCGGAACTGGTGCCACCGCTCGATCGAGCGAAGGAGCGGGTGACCAAGAAACCTTTCGGCATTTTCATTGATCCTCAGACTTCGCCGGTACAGCCGGAGCGCTTTCGCGGTTATCACACGGGGACGGATTTCGAAACTTTTCCTGACGAGAGCGCGAGCGACGTTGCGGTGCATGCGGCCTGTGCAGGGACGCTCGGGATGAAGCAGCACGTTTCCGGCTACGGCGGCATCCTCGTGGAGCGCTGCGTATTGGACGGCAAATCGGTGTCGATTGTTTATGGTCATATAGCGCTCGGGAGCGTGACGGCGCAGGTCGGCGATGCTCTCGAACAGGGGAGCCTGCTCGGAGTGTTGGGTGCGGCCAGGAGCGCCGATACGGACGGAGAACGCAAGCACCTGCACTTCGGAATATTCAAAGGTGGTGTAGCAGACATCCGTGGATACGTCGCTTCGCAACAGGAACTTAAACAGTGGAGCGATCCTTGCCTTTTCGTCTGTACCGGAAAAAATGAATAAGCAACATATGCCATCGTTCTTGATCGACGTACGCACTCCGGAAGAATATGCGGAACATCACGCCGCCGGCGCGGTGAATATTCCTATGGAAGAGATTTTTGACGGGAAGCTGGGCGTACTGGCGGATACCAAAAAAGATACGCCGCTTTGCCTCTACTGCCGTTCCGGTAATCGTTCGGAGCGCGCCAAAGAGATGCTCTCGTCCCTCGGTTACACCGACATCCGCAATCTGGGCGGAGTGGAGGATGCGCAACGCTTTTCTATCGAATAAAGGGACATCTGTGATGAAGTCAGGCGGTAAAAATTTTTGGCGCTGGTGCGGGATTTTTTTCAGAGTTTTTTTGTGGACTCTGCTTTTGCTTGCGGCCGTTTTCGCTTTTTTCTCTCTTCGTCAGCGCGGAGGCGGTACCGCGCTGTATCACGCGAACCTCTCCCCGCAAGAAGCAGTGTCTATTACGGGCACAGGTTCGATGTTTCCGACTTTTCCCAAAGGCACGAGCGCCAAAATTTCTGATTGGGCCAATGAAATCGTCGCGACACCGCTCATGTACCGGTACGCCGATTATCGGCAGCTGGTCGGGCGCGGCGATATCGTTTCGTTTTCCAACGACAAGACGGCGGAGCTCATCACGGCGAAGTATGGCGAAGCACAGCGGGGGAGCGGATTCGTGAAACGCGTCATCGGTCTCCCTGGGGATACGCTGGAAATCAAGGATGGTTTCGTGTGGATCAACGGCGCGATCCTACAGGAGCCGTACACGGCGGCGCGCCGCTCGACGTTCGGCGGTCCGGCCATCAAAGAATGCGAGGCGGTGACGATTCCGGAAGGGAGTCTGGCGGTTTTGGGTGACAACCGGAAGGGCAGCGATGATTCGCGCTATGAGCTCGGACTGATCCGTCTCGCGGATATCGATCACATCTTGCCGTTTGCCGAACAGGGCGAGTATCAGGGCTTGTGGCGCACGCTCGCTGCGGAAAATAAGCATGACGCCGATCAGCCGACGCTTGACATCGATCAGTATGTCGGTTTGCTCAACCAGAAACGCATCGCGGAAAACGTCGGTCCTTTGAAGTACAACGCCAAGCTGGCAGCCTCAGCCCAAAAGAGGGCTGACGTGATTATCCGGAACGATGACTTCAGTTATGAAGGAGAGAAAAGCGGCGGCTATACCATGAGCGATGCGCTCAAGGAAGTCGGCTACGCGAACGTCATCTGGAATGAAGCTTTTGCGGAAGGTTATTATACGGCCGATGAACTGCTCGGCTATTATATGGAATCCAAGAGTTGGCAGCAGCTTTTTCTCGATAAGCGATATCAGGACGTCGGTCTGTCGGTAGAGCTCGGCGTGATCAACCATTGTCCGGTGCAGGTGATCGTTCATCATGTGGGCGGCTATGTGCCGCCGCACTATGCGGCGAGCGACATCCGGAGTTGGAAAAAATTACTCAAAAACATGGAAAGCATCCGGTCCGGATGGAAAGAGTGGGACGCTGCGCAGGATTTTTATCAGGAGTATAAGGGCGATATCAAACGGATCAACGAGATTATCGGCATCCGCATCCAGAATAGCCAGGCGATCATTGCTCGGATGGAAGCCGATCAGTGGCTCACTGCCACAGAGGAGCAGATGGTCAAAGATGATCGCGCTTTGGGCGAAGAGCTCAATCATCTGATCGAGAAGATCAACAAAAAAGCGAGGCAGTACGGGACTTGACCCGCGGGTGTATAATGGAAGTGTAAATAGTAATACTCTTCATATGAAAAAAGGATACTGCGGCAACATTGAGAAGCTGACGATCGAGAACAAAAATTTCCGTCAGGTGCTTTACACGGCCGAACACTGCCAGTTGGTGCTGATGTCGCTTCTGCCAGGCGAGGAAATTGGTCTCGAGACGCACGCCGGCAATGATCAATTTCTCCGCTTTGAGCAAGGGGAGGGAAAGGTTGTCATTAATGAGAGCGAATATACCGTCGGTGACGGTGATAGCGTCATCGTCCCCTCCGGAGCGCGGCACAACGTGATCAACACGTCGGCGACCGCTGAGCTGAAACTGTATACGATTTATGCTCCCGCGCATCACCAGGACGGCATGGTGCGCGCGTCGCGCGCGGAAGCGGTAGCGGATGACCCGGAGTTTGATGGTCAGACAACCGAATAATCTTATGCGGCAGGGAAGAGTGCATCGTTTTTTGAGGGGACGGAGGCGTGTCGACTACTGGTCTGTGCCGCACTTCCTTTTCGGTACGGTGACGGCTCTCTTCACTATCGTTTTTGTGTTGCCGGCAGGATCCATGTTGCTCGTGACGGCAGCCCTCGCGATTTTTTGGGAGCTTTTGGAAAAACGCTTGGGGTTGCGCGAGGGGGAGGGGAATAGCGTCACTGATGTGTTGCTTGCGCTGTTCAGTTTTGGTATCACTTTTGCTCTGATTGATCGGACAGATCCGAATCCGGAACATCACAGCGCTCTCCTGATCGTGACCGTCATCTTGTACCTCTCTGTGAATTTCTTTGCGTGGCGCGCTCGTTTCGATCACGACCGCGAATTTCAGGGATGATGACTATCGCGATGCAGTGTGGTGTATACTGTATTCAGACGTATGGAAAAGAATGATATTTGGAGAAAAAAGAAGGTGTGCATCATCGACGATGACCAGGATATCTGCGAGATATATCTGATGAAGTTTCGGTTGGAAGGATTTGATGTCGCCGTAGCGACCAACGGCGAGGAGGGCTTGAAAATGATCCGTGAGACAGAGCCGGATGTCATTTTGCTCGACATAGAAATGCCCGTGATGAATGGCATAGAGGTGTTGGCAGCTCTGCGCAAAGACCCGGTATGCGGCAAGATCCCTGTCATCATGCTGACCAATCAGGACAATGAAGGCGCGTACAAAGAAGTCGGACAATTCAATACGCGTTTCTATATCATCAAATCTCTCGCTACTCCGCAAAAAGTCGTGGATCTCGTACGCGAAGTATTGTGAGCGGTACGGAACATGGTTCTCGGGATGCAGATATTATAAAAGGCTTAAGGAAGCCATCGATGTGGAGACTGGAACGGAGAGGATGAGGGGGATTGACAGAATACGGAGAATAAGCTATAATGGAGCCGTGTAGTAGACACAGGAAACAGAGTCGAGTTTTCGCGGTATTAAGCAATCGTAAACAAATCGTATGCAAGGAACTATCAAAACCCTTACGGACAGAGGATTTGGATTCATCTCTCGCGAAGGCGAAGAGAAGGATCTCTTTTTTCACTCCAAGGAATTGGTCGGTGTTACCTATGACGAATTGAAAGTAGGCGACACTGTCTCTTTCGAAGTCGTGAATGGTGAAAAAGGCCCAGCAGCTACAGGCGTATCTCGCGTGTAATTGTGAATCTTTCAAAAGCACCCTCTTCGGAGGGTGTTTTTTGTTTGGCGTATCCTATGAAATCATTTTGTAGAACACAATTCCTGCAGAGCAGGATTGAACCGGGTGTATAATAAAGGCAGAGGCAAGAAGGAATAATTTATTTTGCTCAATACGAAAAATATGACTATACCACTCTGGAGCATCGTCACGCTCGTGGCGGAGATCGGCGTGACAGCGGCAGTGTTTCATATCATTTGGAAGGGCGTCGCGGAGGTGCGCTTCAACCGGCCATTGGCGTTCGGGGTGCTGGCTTATGAGGTGCTGTTCAATATCTCGTACATGCTGGGGCGCACGCTGGAACACGCCAATGAGAAGCCGGTTGTCGCGGAGAAATCCGGCGTGGCCGCGCTGGCTATCTTTCACGGCGTCTTTTCGCTCGTGATGTTCGTGGCGCTGGTAGCTTTTTTCTTGGTGGCGGCGAACCGCTATGCCAAGGGCGAGAATTTTTTCCTGCACCATCATCGTCTGACATCGGTCTTCCTCTCTGCTTGGGGGGTATCGGTGCTCTCGGGCGTTTTCTTCTTCGTCCGGCTCTATCTGTGATCTGAAAAGCAAAAAGCCCTCAATGCGGGAGGGCGGCTGAGTCCCTTGAAAAAGATTAACGGAAAAAATATATTTTTCCCTGAAATCCAGGTGGGTCTCAATTTTGCGCAGTCCTTTCTGAAGGCTTTTCATCTCGAGTATAGCACATCATGCTGCAAGACCAGTATTGCCGCGCGGAACGAAAGAGTGTATAATGTACTCACTACTATGAAGTCTTTGAAAAAACTCATTACTGGAAGCTTGATCATAGTCCTCGCATCACTTGTGGGTAGTTTCTGCATGCACCCGATGGTGGCGCAAGCGGCTCCTGGAGATATGGCGATGAGCGTATCGCCGTATGGCGCTGTCGCGGACACCGGGGGATGTCTTGTTCCGTCAGGCGATGCCATCTCCCACGCGATCAATACCTGTACTTCTGATTGTGTGACTCAGGTGCCGCAAACGATCAATGCCAAGAAAGTCGCCGTTGATAATGCGCAGAATTTCACGGTGCCTGTGTCTGGTGATCAGCAGGAGCAATTCTCAGAATTATTTTCAGAAGCGGTGAGTTTCTCTGGGACTCATCCTCCTTCCCCGGACATCCTTTTTTCCGTTTTCAAGAAAGAATAAAGTTTTTTCATGACGCTCTGCAAAAGATAAGAGGGATTATTATTGTTCTTTTGGGGCGTCAGGGTACCATTTCTTCGTATTTGAGAAATGGTTTTTTATGTGTAACAATACAAAATATATGAACAAGACAACTATCGATATCGCCGGGATGCATTGCCGCTCGTGCGAGATATTGATCGAAGACAAACTGACTCAGATTGCCGGTGTTCAGAGAGCCGTGGTGAATTATAAAAAAGGAACCGCGGAGATTCACTATGGAGCAAAACAGCTGAATATGAACGCTGTTGACCTTGCCGTGAGGGAGGCGGGATACTCTTTCGGACAGCAGAACGGAACGAAAGGGAAAGGAGCTCTTTTCAGTAAAAATCCTCAAGATTACAAAGATTTGTTTGTGGCCGCTCTTGTTCTCATCGGCCTCTATCTGATTCTGAAAAATCTCGGACTGACCAGTATCAATGTAGGCGGATCCGCGTCAAATCCTTCGAGCTTGCCGGTCATTTTTCTGGTCGGATTGACGGCAGGACTTTCGACATGTATGGCGCTGGTTGGCGGTTTGATTTTGGGTATTTCCGCTCGGCATGCCGAGTTGCATCCCGAGGCGACTCCGATGCAGAAATTCCGACCTCATTTATTTTTCAACGCAGGGCGTGTAGCGTCGTATGCGCTCCTGGGCGGCACTCTCGGTTCGCTCGGATCACTCTTCCAGCTTTCTGGCGGTACTTTGGGTGTGTTGACTATCGTCGTGGGAGTGGTGATGCTGATGCTCGGGATGAAACTGATAGGAATATTTCCGAGAATGGAAAATGGCGGACTGATGCTTCCGAAGGGAATCAGTAGGTTTCTGGGAATCAAAAAGCATCATGACAAAGAGTATAGCCACCGGGGCTCGATGATTACGGGTGCACTGACATTCTTCCTTCCCTGCGGATTCACGCAGGCGATGCAGCTCTACGCGATCAGCACCGGCAGTTTCACGCAGGGTGCGTTGATCATGGGAATATTCGCGCTCGGCACTGCGCCGGGATTGCTCGGTGTCGGTGGTCTGACCTCGGTGATCAAGGGAGTCTTCGCCCAGCGCTTTTTCAAGTTTGCCGGAATCCTCGTGATTTTCCTGGCAGTGTTCAACATTGCCAATGGATACAATCTGACGGGGTGGCAGTTGGGATCGGGCTCCGGTACGCAGAGCGCAGACACGCTTGTCGCGAATGATCCGAACGTGAAACTGGAAAATGGTGTGCAGGTTGTGCGTATGACCGAAGGGGCATCAGGATATGCACCGAACAAATTCACGATTCGCAAAGGCGTACCGGTCAGGTGGATCATCGATGCTCAATCGCCGTATTCGTGTGCCAGCAGCATCATGATGTCCAAGTTCGGAATCAAGAAAAGCCTGAAGGCAGGTGAAAACGTCATCGAGTTCACGCCGACCGAGACCGGAGCTATTCCTTTCTCGTGTTCAATGGGTATGTATACTGGTGTATTTACGGTTGTCGATAACCAAGGAGTCGGATCGGCAACGAGTACTTCAAATGCTGCAGGATCAGCCCCAACAGCAGGTTCTTGCGGCGGCGGAACAGGTGGGGGCTGCGGCGGATGTGGCGGTGGAAAGTCCGTGACACCAACAGTAGGATCGGTGCAAAGCGCGCCATCAACTGGTGGCGCCGTGACGCCAGCGACTGAACAGATCATCAATACGACGTATACCTACGCGAACGATATTCAGCCGAATACGTTCAAGGTAAAAGCCGGACAGCCGGTCAGGTTTGTCGTTGATGTGAAAGAAGACGGAGCAGGCTGTATGAGTACGATCATGATTCCCGGGCTCTCGAGCCAGCCACAATTGCTGCAAAAAGGCAGCAAGCTGGAAATGACGTTTACGCCGGAGAAGAAGGGTGTCTACAACATCACGTGCGCTATGGGCGTACCGCGAGGGACGCTGACTGTCGAATAATCAATGACTTCAATACTATGAACGCACAAATCTTCAAAATCGACGGTTTTCATTGTGAGGCATGCGTGAAAGTGTCAACCATGAAAATCAAAAAAATCAGCGATGTAGAGGATGTCACTATCGCACCAGACGGAACAGCTACAGTATGCGCCAGTCGAAGCATAACACTGGATGAGATATCCGGAGCACTCGATGGATTGGGGTATACGGTCGCGGCTCTCTAATCACGTCTAACTCAACTTGAATGAATTCGTATGAAAAAGAAACTAGCTTTGCAGATTACAGGGATGCACTGTGTATCGTGTGAGATCTTGACCAAAGAGGAGTTGAGCACCCTGTCCGGTGTCAGTGATATCGCGATCGATGCGAAACTGGGCACAGGGGAACTCGTACTCGAGAACGAGATGAATTCCCGGCAAGATGTTATCGATGCCATCAAACGGGCGGGATATGGCGCCACCGTGACCACTGAAGAGGCCGTGGTTTCGGTTGCGTCACCTGCACAGGAGAATGAGATCGTTGTCACTCACAATGAAGTGAAAAACGACAAGCCGATCAAAATGAAACTGGAAACGAAAATCGAAGCCGAAGGGCGTATATTGGAGGGTACGGATGGACACCCGTATTTCGAAGGAAAAATAAAAAATGACCGGAGTGCGGAATTCGATATCCCTTCGGGCGATAATGAGGCAAAAAGTTTTATTGATCAACTGGTAAAGACGGCCAGCTTGTCTCATCTGTTCGACACGGTTGTCGGCGGCGGAAAAAATGGTGTCCGAGTGGAAGAGCAGCTTGCGGCGAGCGGGACAACCTCGACAGCCAGCGTGTCTGCGAAAGCGGGGGATCCGAACAAGCGCGTGAGTCTGTCGCTGTTTGGGATGCATTGTTCTTCGTGCGCGAACATCATCGAAAAACAGCTGAAGAAGGTTCCTGGGGTCAAGCAGGCCAATGTGAACTTTTCCGCTGAAAAGGCATCTATCCTTTTTGATGAAAGCGTTTCAAGTACGAAAATGCTTATGGACGCGATCGCCAAAGTCGGATATCGCGGAGAAGAAGTGGATGCCAAGGATACGGAATACGAGACGCGGAAACGTGAGAAGGAAATTTCTTCCTATTTCAGCAAATTCCTGTTCAGTTTCATTCTGAGTCTTCCGATGCTCTACTTCATGCTGTTGGATTTTTTCACGTGGCTGCCGGGGGAGGCGGCATTCGCGCCGTATATCGGTGTATTCTCGTTGCTTTTGACTATCCCGATACAGTTCATTATCGGAGCTGGCTTCTACAAGGGCATGTGGTCGTCACTGAAGATGAAGACATTCAATATGGATAGCCTGATCGCCATCGGTACCAGTACGGCATTCTTCTATAGTCTGTATAACTATGCCGCGTATGTGATCGCGAATAGTTCGCTCATCGGTGTGGGCGGGATGAAGATTCCTGATCTGTATTTCGAGACGGCGGCCTATCTGATCACGTTCGTGATATTGGGCAAGTGGCTGGAAATCAGGACAAAAGGAAAGACATCCGATGCGATCAAGAAGCTTATGGGGCTGCAAGCGAAGACGGCTCGCGTGATTCGTGGCGGAGAGACTTTGGATATCGCTATCGATGATGTGATTCATGGCGATATCATTATGGTTCGTCCTGGGGAGAAGGTTCCTGTCGACGGAAAAATAATGAAAGGATCATCGGCAGTGGATGAGTCTATGATTACCGGAGAAAGTTTGCCGATAGAAAAAAATGTCGGTGACATGGTCGTTGGAGGAACGATCAACAAGACCGGAAGCTTCGAATTCGAAGCGACACGCGTAGGATCAGAAACAACCTTGGCGCAGATTATCCGCTTGATCGAAGAAGCTCAGGGATCAAAAGCACCGATTCAGAACTTCGCGGATAATATTTCTGCCTGGTTCGTGCCGGCAGTTATCGGGATAGCTATCCTGACATTCTTGGTGTGGTATTTCATACTGGGATCGACACTGGCGTTCGCTCTGATGGCGTTCACTTCGGTGATCGTGATCGCGTGTCCTTGCGCGCTGGGACTGGCGACGCCGACATCGCTCATGGTCGGGACGGGCAAGGGCGCTGAATACGGGGTGCTCGTGAAGGGCGGTGAAGCCTTGGAAGCGGCGAGTAATATTTCTGCGGTCGTATTCGATAAGACCGGAACGCTGACGAACGGAAAACCGGAGGTGACGGACGTGGTTTCATTCGGAGCAATGGAAGAAGATGGGATTATGGCAGTCGCGGCCAGTCTGGAAAAGCTTTCCGAACATCCGCTCGCGGAAGCGATCTATATGTATGCGGGAGAGGAAGGCATCGATCTGGAAGAAGTGCAGAATTTCAATGCGATTCCCGGACATGGGGTGCAGGGTGACGTGAACGGTACGACGTACTATTTCGGCAATCGTAAGCTGATGATCGAGACGCTCGGTTTGGAAGTGCACAAGATCGAAAGAAAAATGTCGCGATTGGAAGAACAAGGGAAAACGGCGATGATTCTCGCCACCAAAGATGGGCTGGTCGGAACGATCGCCGTGGCAGATACCGTGAAAGAAACATCGCGAGCAGCGGTGGAAAAGCTGAAGAAGATGGGCATCGAAGTGTGGATGATCACGGGAGACAACGCTCGGACCGCCAAGGCTATCGCAGCGCAGGTCGGCATCACCAATATCCTCGCGGAAGTATTGCCGGAAGATAAGGCCAAGGAAGTGAAAAAGCTCCAGGATGCCGGAAAGAAAGTCGCCATGGTCGGCGACGGTATCAACGATGCTCCCGCGCTCGCGCAATCGAACGTCGGTATCGCGATGGGCTCTGGCACGGATGTGGCGATGGAAGCGGGGGATATCGTGATTATGAAAAGCGATCTCAATGATGTGGTGACCTCGTTCCAGCTTTCCAAGGAAACGATGGGCAAGATCAAACAGAATATGTTCTTCGCCTTGTTCTACAATGTGATCGGCATTCCGATCGCGGCGCGCGTGTTCTTCGTATTCGGATTGGTACTCAAGCCGGAACTGGCGGGCCTCGCGATGGCAATGAGCTCGATTTCTGTGGTAGGGAATTCGCTTTTGCTGAGACTCTTCAAGCCGAATAAACGGAATTATGTTTCCTTGGTCGCTCCGTTTGTCATGATGGCAGTGTTTACATTCGGATTTTTCGAGTTCGCGAAATTCAGTTCCAATATGGAAGTCGAGGCGGCAGGTAAGGTGACAGGTCAGCAGGCTCCGCAAAAAGCAGCGGATGTGCAGATAAAAAAGTAATCCGTAACAAAAAAATATGGAAACGACAAATTATGGGTTCACAAAAACGGTAGCGCTACCGTTTGCGGAAGCAGTCGCGAAAGTGAAAGCTGTCCTCGCCGAGGAGGGGTTCGGACAGCTGACCGAGGTCGATGTGCAGGCCAAGATGAAAGAGAAAGTGGGGGCGGAGATGGAGCCGTACCTGATCCTGGGGATGTGCCATCCGAAACTGGCGTATCAGGCGCTCCTGATCGAAACCGAGATCGGCCTGCTTCTGCCGTGCAACGTCATCGTCTACGAAAAGGAGGGTGTCGTACGGGTGGCGGCGCAAAAGCCGAGCCTGATGGCACAAGTCGTTCAGAAAGAGGAGCTGAAAGCCGTGTCCGATGAAGCGGAACGACGCATTCTTGCGGCCTTGGAGTCTATCGCGTAAAAAATAATGTAATAAATAATCAGTAACATAAACATATGATGGGAAATTACTTCGGGGGAGGCTATGGATATATGGGAGGATTCGGATTCTTCTTTATGATCCTTTTTTGGGGACTCATTATTTGGGCGATCGTGGCCGGTGTGAGGATGCTGTCCGGCGGTCATGGCCAGGGGACATGTTGTGGCGATACAAAAGGAGATGAGGCGAACAAGATGCTCCGTGAGCGTTACGCCAAGGGAGAAATCACCAAGGAACAATTTGATCAGATGAAAAAGGATTTGAGTCTTTAGCTTTTCCATCAAAGACAGCGAAACGGCCCCGTACCAACGGGGCTGTTTTTTTGCTGAATATTTCAAAATAATGATGGTGGATAACTTTCAAAAAACCTGCAAAAAGCCTCTGTTGAGCCGTGCCAAAAAAGGGTTGCACGATTCTATTCGGGTATGGTAATATTGAGGTGGAAAAACGATGCAGTTTCGTATTTACTTTTTTGTTAAAAAGTGAAAATATACTACATATAGTGTTCCGGAGTCGAAAGGCGATACATTTTTCGTTTTTGGGCAGCAGAGGTTCTCGTAGAGAAAAGACGCTTCAGGGGAGGTCGTTTTTTTCTTCTCAGGGTCATTCTTTTTAATCAGGAGTAATCAATATAACGGGTACGCCCGATTTTACCGGCACTGCGTTCAGAAACAAAAATAAATTTTCGTTTCGCTCACTTCGTTTGGTAATAAAAAAACACATATGCCGATTTACAAAGTGCAGAAACGCAATGGAGGTATCGTAGATTTTGATCTTGCAAAGATAGAACATGCGATAGAGAAAGCAGCTGAAGCAGTAGAAAAAAAAGATGCTGTTGCGGCGCCTGTATTGGCGAAGGATGTTTATAAACAACTTGAGGAACAATTCGAAGATGGTATTCCGACAGTAGAACAAGTGCAGGATCTTGTTGAAGAAATACTGATCAAACACGAGTATGCCGATATCGCCAAGGCTTATATTTTGTATCGTGAAAAACGACGAGAAGTACGTGAAGAGAGAAACGTCGTTGTTCAGGTAGAAAAGGCAGTAACGGAATACCTCAAAAAACTTGATTGGCGGGTGAATGCCAATTCCAATCAAGGATACTCGTTGGGCGGAATGATTTTGAATACGGCAGGGAGCGTCATCGCGAATTATTGGCTGTCACATATCTATCCGAAGAATATCGGCGATGCGCATCGCAACGCGGATATTCATATTCACGACTTGGATATGTTTTCCGGGTACTGCGCCGGCTGGAGCTTGCGCGTGCTGCTTGAAGAGGGATTCAATGGTGTCCCGAACAAGGTAGAATCCGCTCCGCCCAAGCACCTGAACTCCGCCGTGTCACAGATGGTGAATTTTCTCGGCACGCTCCAGAATGAATGGGCAGGCGCGCAGGCATTTTCCAGCTTTGATACATACATGGCGCCGTTCGTGAAGAAGCACGAGCTCTCGCTGCGGGATGACATCAAAAAGTATGACATGCGGTTCGCCTCGAAAGCAGCGCAAGAGAAATATATCGCTGAGGAAACGTATGCCTATGTGTATCAGAATATCCAGTCTTTCGTGTTCAACTTGAATATCCCGTCACGCTGGGGAACACAGACGCCCTTTACCAATATCACTCTGGACTGGGATTGTCCGGAAGACATGAAAGAGAAGCGATTGCTCTTGGGCGGGAAGCCTTTCGAATATACGTTCGGTGAATTGCAGCTGGAAATGGATATCGTCAATCGTGCTTTCATCCAGGTGATGTCGCATGGGGATGCCAAGGGGCGAACGTTCACGTTCCCGATCCCGACCTACAACGTGACCAAAGACTTCGATTGGGAAGATCCGAAAAATCTGCCACTCTTCGAGATGACTGCCAAATATGGTACCCCGTATTTTCAGAATTTCATCAACTCCGATCTGAATCCGAGCGATGTGCGTTCGATGTGTTGCCGCCTCCAGCTCGATTTGCGCGAACTGCGCAAGCGCGGCGGCGGACTCTTCGGTTCCGCTGAAATGACCGGCTCTATCGGTGTCGTGACCATCAATGCGGCTCGCATCGGTTATCTCGCTCGGGGCGATAAGGAAAAATTCTTCAAGCGTTTGGAACATCTCATGGAGTTCGGCAAAGTGTCTCTCGAAATCAAACGCAAAGAAGTGCAGAAATGGATTGATGCCGGGCTGTTTCCATATACGAAACGCTATCTCGGTTATCTGAAGAATCATTTCTCGACGATCGGTATCAATGGCATCAATGAGGCCATCCGCAATTTTACGGAGGATAGAGAAAATATCACCACGCCCGAAGGACACAAGCTCGCCGAAGAAATACTGGATTTCATGCGCGAGCGCATCAAGGATTATCAGGAAGAGACCGGGAATTTCTTTAACCTGGAGGCGACGCCGGCCGAGGGTACGACCTATCGTTTCGCGAAGGAAGACCAGAAACGTTTCCCGGATATTCTGCAGGCCGGAACCAAAGAAGCCCCGTATTATACGAATTCATCGCAGCTGCCGGTCGGCTACACCGATGATGTGTTCGAGGTACTGAAACTCCAAGACAGCCTCCAGACCAAATATACCGGAGGAACAGTGCTGCACTGTTATATGAATGAGAAAGTGAGCTCGGGGCAGGCCTGTCGCAATCTCGTGCGCAGTATCTTGACGAATTTCCGTTTGCCCTATATCACCATCACGCCGACGTTCTCGATCTGTCCGAAACACGGTTACCTCGAAGGGGAATATGATTATTGTCCGAAATGCGACAAGGAACTGGGTATCGACGATGGCGTGCGATTCGACAAAGAGACACGGAAGAAATATCAGAGCGCTGATTCGACCAAATGACACGCGAGGGTGTCGCCCTGAGCTTGTCGAAGGGTATAAAAAACCAAATCATTTAATACATTTTTAACACACACGACTATGTCGAACGACAAGACGGGGCAGGCAGCGGAGTTGGAAGCCAAGCGCACGCACTGCGAAGTGTGGACGCGCGTGATGGGATATCATCGCCCGGTGTCCCATTTCAACATCGGCAAGAAGTCGGAACACTATTCCCGCAAGCACTTTCAGGAGACAGTGGCTGCCAATCATGATTTTTGCGCGCAGTATCAGCTTCAGGCTTGCTAAAATAAGAGAATGTCTAGTGCTTGTGAAAGACTTTTTATCACAAGCAACCTTCTCGGGTAGACACTTGTCCGTCCAGCGACGGACTTCGTTGCGTGACCTTTTTTTGATCCGTCGTTCCGACGGAACCATGCTCAAAAAAAGCTCAAGCCTCCCGGTAAGATTCTTGTGAAAAAAGTCTCAAAGCCGCTTTTCATTGTGGAATTGAAAATTGATTGAAAATGGTGAATTGAAAATTGGAAATTTTTCTTTATGGTAATAAGTGGTATCCAAAAATTCACGTTGCTCGACTTTCCTGGCAAGGTCTCCTGCATCATCTTTACGGGTGGCTGCAATTATCGCTGCGGATTCTGCCACAATCCGGAATTTGTTCTGCCGGAAGAGCTGGCGAAGATTTCCAAGAACTTCATTCCCGAAGCTGCTGTGCTCAATTTTCTCAAGCAGCGACAAGGGATGCTCCAGGGTGTGGTGATTACGGGCGGCGAGCCGACGATCATGCCTGATCTGGAAAATTTCATCATCAAGGTGCGGGACTTGGGGTTCGCGATAAAACTGGATTCCAATGGCAATCGTCCGGAAGTGATGCGTTCGCTTCTGGAAAAAGGCTTGGTGGATTATATCGCCATGGATTTCAAGACGAGTCTGTCGGAATATCAGGCGTTAGTCGGCACATGGGCGGATGAAGCGAAACTGATCGAGAGCATCCGTCTTCTCAAAGAGGGGAAAGTGGATTATGAATTCCGCACCACCCTCATCCGTGAGGTCCATACCGAGGATGTGCTCGAGGCGATGCGGCAAACACTGGTGGGAGCGAAACGATTGTATCTCCAGACATTCCGCAATGGCATCACGCTTGATCCCGCCTTCAAGGATTTTCAGAGCTTCACGCCAGAAGAGATGCGGGATATCGCGGCATCGTTTTCAGGGAGCGTGGCGGAGGTATTCGTCCGCGAAGAGTAGGGCCTTTGTTCTGTCAGAGTAGGGATATGCGGTGGAAAATCCTCCTTATCATTTTTGTGGTAGTGGTCACTTCGGGGGTGGCCGTACGCCGTTTCCCGGCTGTTTTTTGGGCTGGCGAAAAAGAAGCGACCCTTGCTCCGACAGCTGAAATATCACCGGTGATGGTACCTGAGGGAAAAAGATTGGTCATACCGGCAGAATCTATCCAGGGCGGAGAAACAGCCGTTAGAGAAAAAGCTCCGGAGAGCAGTTTCATAGCCGATGTGCCTTTCACGGTACAGGCACCGTTCGGCGAGTGGGATGACCCGATCTTTCAGAACGGCTGCGAAGAAGCGGCACTGGTGATGGCGGCGCACTGGCTCACCGGGCAGCCGTTGACGCAGGACATCGCGAAAAAAGAAATCAGAGCCATCGCGCAGTTCGAGCAAAAAACGCTCGGCCAATCGATAGATGCTTCCGTAGCGGATACGGAAAAGATTTTCAGAGGCTATTACGGCGCGACGACGTCGGAAGTGCGGGCGGACATCACGCTTGATGACATGCGAGAGACACTGGCCACCGGCGCGCTGGTGATCGTACCGGCAGATGGGAGAAAATTGCAGAACCCGAATTATAAACAGCCTGGCCCGACGACGCATATGCTGGTCGTCATCGGTTACGATGCGGAGAAAAAGGAATTCATCACCAATGATTCCGGAACACGGAAGGGTCAAGGGTATCGATATCCGGAAAGCATCCTCTTTACGGCCATTCGGGATTATCCGACCGGTGATCACCTCCTCATACGGGGAACCCAGAAAGACATGATTATCGTGAGAAAGTAGGGGTTTTTGTGATATAATGCGATCGTAACCAGTTAAACAAACATGTATGGGTCTCTTTTTTTCTTCGAAGAAACCAGCTGTTTCGAGCGTCGGAACAGGAAGTTCGCTTGCTCGTAGTCTCGATCGCAATAGCCGGGGGCGAATCACTCCGAGAGAATTGAAGTTTGTGGAAAAAAGACTAAAAGAAGAGGTAGGTCATCACGACACGGAGCGGATTATGGAAGGACTGCGTCCCAACATGGATTCTGATGGCCAACTGGGTGGCAAGAATATCAGCGCGAGAGAGAGCAGTGACGCTCTCGATTATATGGAGAAGGGCCATCATGGCGGAGTGTCTACGAAAGATATCGATACCGCCAGGAAGATTTTAGACGAATACCAGTAACAGGGGTGGGGAGTTCCGGTGAACAGAAAAATGCTGCTAACAATGTCGTTATGGGGGAAAAGGTTATATTGGAAAATGGGGGTATTGCGTGCGTGGTGAAAAAAAATCGACGAGCGCGCCGGGTGCGTCTCGCGGTGCATCGTGATGGGAGTGTCACTCTGACCCTTCCTTTTTTTGTTTCCTACAAGAAGGGGCGGATATTTTTTGAGAGCAAAATGGATTGGGTACGCGCGCAAGTGGACAAGTTCGCTTCTCAGCCACAGCAACTTTTGTGTCGTGGCAGCGTCAAGGAATATCGAGCTTCTTGCGTCGCCGCGAAAAAGCTCATCGGAGAGCGGCTGGCGTATTTCCAGCCAGCCTACCCTGTCACGTGGAAACGGGTCAGTGTCCGTAATCAGAAAACACGTTGGGGAAGCTGTTCTCGAAGCGGCAACCTGTCTTTCAATTATCGCTTGCTTCTTTTGCCAGCGCATCTCTGTGACTACGTCATCGTTCATGAACTGTGTCATCTCGTAGAAATGAATCATTCGCCCCGATTTTGGGCATTGGTGGCCCGGACTTTTCCGGATTATAGGGAGTTGCGTCGGGAGCTGAAGCTGCTGTGAGGGTACGATCTACCTCAACAGGCTTGACAGCATGTCATTTTCCTGCTTTAATTGAATTCTTACTCTAGAGCCTTTTATTTGCTCTATTACCTTTGATTGAGTCCTATCTCTATCTGAAGGGAGAGATAAGACTTAATTAGTAGAGAGGTCATCCATTATGAGCTCTAGTAACATATATAAATATGTTTAGTAGAAATGCGAGGGGGAGATCCCCTCAACGTAGCGTTGCCGCCAATCGTTTCGGTCGGCCAAATACTCGCGGAAGACGGAAGCGTCCTGCGGAACGGGAGCTCGACTTCACCCAATTCGTGAAGAAGGCTATCCAGACGACAGAAGTAGAAGCCTTCAATCCGAAGCATCGCTTCGCTGATTTTGAAATACACAGCAAGCTGAAGGCGAACGTTGCTGCTGCCGGGTATGTGCACCCGACACCGATTCAGGATGGGGCGATCCCTCATATTTTGGAAGGACGGGATGTGATCGGCGTGGCCAATACCGGTACCGGAAAAACGGCCGCGTTTCTTTTGCCTTTGATTCACAAGACGTTCAAGCACAAGACGGAGAAAGTTCTCATCGTCGTGCCGACGCGTGAACTCGCGCTGCAGATAGAAGAAGAGCTTCGGAAATTCGCTGATGGCTCAGGTCTCCGTTCCGCTTTGTGCATCGGCGGATCGCATATGGGCGATCAGATACGGAGTCTCACTCGTGACCCAAGCTTTGTGATCGGGACGCCGGGACGGTTGAAAGATCTGATTGAGCGTGGGAAGTTGCATTTGGTAGAATTCAACAATGTCGTACTCGATGAAGTCGATCGGATGCTCGATATGGGTTTTGTCAATGATATCAAGTACCTCGTAGCGCTTCTGAAAACACCGCGCCAGTCGCTCTTCTTCTCGGCTACGATGCCGCGGGAGATCGCTGAGTTGGCGAAGAAATTTTCGAACAATGCCGTGACGGTCACGATCAAATCTCGAGCGACTTCAGAAAATGTCGATCAGGATGTCGTGCGGGTATCGCCGAAAGAAGATAAGATCGAAGTGCTCCACAATCTTTTGCTGCAACCGGAGTTCACGAAAGTGCTCATCTTCGGACGAACGAAGCACGGTGTGGAAAAATTGGCTCAGCGCCTCGATGAGCGCGGTTTCAAATCCGATTCTATTCATGGTGACAAATCGCAGTCTCAGCGTCAGCGCGCTCTGCGTCGTTTCAAGGGCGATGAAATCGTCATTCTTGTTGCGACCGACGTGGCTGCCCGCGGTTTGGATATTCCAGACGTGTCGCACGTGATCAACTATGAATTGCCGGAAAATTATGAAGACTATATTCACCGTATCGGTCGTACCGGACGTGGTTCCAAGAAGGGTACCGCGCTGACGTTCGTGGATTAGCCGCATGATTTCCCAGCCGAACAACAGTCCCTTGGCGGGACTGTTTTTTCTGGGTTATACTAGGAAGACCATTAAACGAACATACCTATGCATTTTCTGCGCGCGATCGAACAGATTGTCCTGCTGTACGCTACGACGGTACCCCTCCCGTGGTTTGTTTTTGTCGGTTCTTTTCTGGAAGAAGTGATCAGTCCGATTCCGTCCGCACTGATTATGGGCACGGCCGGAACGCTTGCGCTGATCGATGGTCGGACGCTCGAGTATCTTTTTTTGCTGGCGCTCATAGGCAATATCGGTAAAACACTGGGGGCGTGGCTCTATTACTTTATCGGCGATAAGCTGGAAAATCTTTTGGTCAAGCCTGTCACGAAGTATCTGGGTATCAAGCACGAAGATATCGAAAATATCGGCAAGCGTTTTACCGGACACCACTGGAAGGATGGTGGCGCGCTTTTTGTGCTGCGCTTGCTGCCGCCTTTTCCGACCACGCCGGTGTCTCTCGCGGCCGGCATCATCAAGATGGATCTCAGGGTATTTCTCCTGGCGACGTACGCGGGGAATTTTTTCAAAGACCTGGTCTATCTGTATGTGGGGTATGCCGGACTCGCCCGGCTGCATGTACTGTGGCGCAAGATAGATCGGGTAAAATTCGGCGTGGATATCATGGTCGCTATCGCGATTGTCGCCTTTCTCCTGTTCCTCTATATTCATCGCGGCAGAGGAAAGAGATGGTTCGTATACTGCGTCCATCGCGCCCGCGCGCTCTGGCAATGTTTGAGCACCAAGAAATAATAATATGCCCATTTTCCAGCTCAGATCACGCTACCAACCGGCCGGCGATCAGCCCAAGGCCATCGCAGCTTTGGTGCGGGGCTTGCGCGAGAAGGAGCGATTCCAGACGCTTTTGGGCGTGACGGGTTCCGGCAAGACGTTCACTATGGCCAACGTCATCGCGCAGATGGATAAGCCGGCGCTGGTGATAGCGCATAACAAGACGCTGGCCGCGCAGCTCGCCCAGGAGTATCAGGAATTTTTCCCCGAGCACGCGGTGCATTATTTCGTCTCCTATTACGATTACTATCAGCCGGAGGCATACATGCCGGCGTCCGATACGTATATCGAGAAAGACGCCCAGATCAACGCGGAGATCGACCGGCTGCGCCACGCCTCGACCGAGTCGCTTCTGACGCGTCGCGACGTGATCATCGTCGCGTCGGTATCGTGCATCTACGGGCTGGGCAGTCCCGAAGAGTATGAAAAAGAGAATATGCGCCTGGAAGTCGGTATGGCGATCACGCGGCCGGATCTGCTCCACAAACTGGTAGCTATTTTTTTCGAGCGGACGAATGCCGATCTGGGGCCGGGGCAGTTCCGCTCCTTGGGGAACCGCGTCGAGGTGATGCCGATTTCGGAAACGTTCACCTATCTGCTTGAATTGGCCGGAGGGAAGCTGTCCCGCATCACCAAGATCGATCCGGTCTCGCAGCGGATTCTTGGCACGCCGGAAAATATTTTCCTCTTTCCGGTCAAGCATTTTATTACCGACAAAGGTCAGAAAGAGGCCGCTCTCGTGTCCATTCGGCTCGAATTGGCACAGCGGCTGAAAGAGCTGGAGGCAGAGGGGAAGCCGCTCGAAGTGGAGCGTCTCAAGCGGCGCACGAATTATGATCTGGCGATGATGCAGGAGATCGGCTATTGCAACGGCATCGAAAATTATTCCCGCCATCTGTCCGGAAAGCAGCCCGGCGAGCCGCCGGAAACGCTGCTTTCCTATTTCCCGCATCTGGCCGATGGCACGCCGGATTTCCTCACGATCATCGATGAATCGCACGTGACGCTGCCGCAGTTGCGCGGCATGTATGCCGGCGATCAGTCGCGCAAAAAAACGCTGGTCGAATACGGCTTTCGTTTGCCCAGCGCCTTGGATAATCGTCCGCTGCGCTCCGAAGAATTTCTCGAGCGGGTGGGGCAGCTCGTCTTTACGTCAGCTACTCCAGCCGACTATGAACGAGAAGTAAGCGGACAAATCGTCGAACAGGTCATCCGTCCGACGGGATTGATCGATCCGGAAGTGGTGGTGCTGCCTATTCGCGAATCAGCGGTGGACGGGTACCCCGGCCAGATCGGTGACTTCATCGCTCAGACCGAAGAAGAAGTAAAGAAGGGCGGTCGCGTTATCGCGACGACGCTGACCAAGAAAATGGCGGAAGATTTGAGCGCCTACCTCAAGGAGAAGCAAGTAAAATCCGAATACCTCCATAGCGACATCAAGACCATCGAGCGGATCAGGATTCTCACTGCGTTCCGGAGAGGAGAGTTTGACTGCCTGGTTGGCGTCAACCTGCTGCGCGAAGGGCTGGATTTGCCGGAAGTGACTTTTATCGGGATTCTGGACGCGGACAAGGCGGGGTTTCTCCGCTCGGAAACGTCGCTGGTACAGATCATCGGACGTGCGGCTCGCAACGTGGCTGGCAGGGTGGTGTTGTATGCCGATCGTATGACCGGAGCGATGCAGTACGCTCTCGATGAGACCAATCGTCGGAGGAAGATCCAATTGCGGCACAACCAGGAGCATGGCATCACGCCGCAGACGATCCAGAAGACCATTCACGATATTACCGAGCAGCTGGACAGCGAACACGACAAGGCGGTACGCGCCAATGTCGTTCTCGATCAGGAAATCTTCGCGAAAAATCCGGAAAAATTGATCACTCTCAAAGAAAAGGAGATGCAAGCCGCCGTGAAGCTGCTGGACTTCGAAACGGCGGCCATCCTCCGCGATGAGATCCGCGCGCTGGAAATATCCATCGGAAAAGGGGACAGCAAGGGCCAGCGCCAGTCACGTCGTTCGCGTAACGACGGTGACAAGCCACGCCGCCGCGAGATAGAAAAGGGAAAAGAAAAAAGCTCGAGCGCGCAATGATATGCGTCTGTCTCGAGCCGTGCTTCCTGCTGATGAGGAGGCAGAAAATATGATCCAAGCAACGCCTCTTTATTTTTTTGAGGACGTCGTCCGTCGAGGGATGAGTTTTTCTTTGATGATATCCCATCTTCTTTTATAACGGGTTTCCATCAAAGAAAATTCTTCTTTCCATCCTCTCTCCAAGTGATGTTTGTAGATTGGCTGCGTATCGACGTAGAAATATTTTGGTAAGTCAGTCTGGCAGCGAACCAACTCTGAGATGGTATCTATGCCCGGAACAGCGCAGCTGCAGATGTCTTCCCAGAACTGAGCGATGGCCCTGTTGCGAGCTTCCTTGCTGGTCGTAGCATTGATGATATCCCTGAAGAAGACTTGCCTTTCGCATTGTGAGGCGCAAGGCTCAGGAGGATGGTTGACCGTCTTGATATTGAGGTGGATAAAGATGGTAACGCGAAAGCCTGCCGGGAGGAACGGTGCCACATGAGAAGACATTTTCTTTTCCCTCCTGGTTGTTATTTGTTAAAGGATTGGAATCTTTGGTCGGTGGGCGCTCGATAGCCTTTGTTTCGAGCTTACTCCTGGCGAAAAGTCTTGTCAAAACGGGGAGCTTATATTGCTTGAGCGGGTGTTTTCTGCGACAATGCGTATATCATTTTTCAGTTTTTCCCAGTACGATGGAAAAGAACAGGCGTAAGCAGTTTATTGTGACAGCAGACGATTATGGCATCCGCCAGACAGCGGAACCGATTTTGCGTTTGGTCCATGAGGGGAAAATCGACCGCGTGGCAGTGCTCATCCATTATGTTTCGGCCGATCAGGCGGCGGCGTTGCTCAAAACGGGAGTGTGGATTGATCTGCATTTGGAGCTGATCGATATCCTGAAAAGCGGGGACAAGATGTACGATAATGTCCTGAAACGCAGCATCAATTTCGTTTTCCGATATGGTTGCGGCCTGGTGACCAAGAAAAGAGTAAAAAAAGAATGGGAAGCGCAAGTCAAGCGTTTCCACGAGCTCTTCGGCCGTTTACCCGACGGACTCAACTCTCATGAGCACCTGCATTACTTCCCGCCGTTTTTCAAAATCTGCGTACGATTGGCAGAAGCCTACGATATTCCGTTCGTGCGTTTCGGCAAGAAGGGACAGCTGGCTCATTTGCATCATTCGCTGACAGGGAAAATCCTTTCCTTTTTTTGGAAGCGGACGCGTTCTTTTTTCGCGCGGACGGATCGGATGACTACGGATTATCACGTGAGCTTGGACTGGTTTAATGATTTCCGGGCTTTTTGCCAGTACCTACCGTCAGGCAGCATCGAGCTGGTGGTGCACCCCGAGCGGGAAGAAGACTATCGGGCGATACTGGAATATTTGTAGCTTGTTTTGACAGACCTCCTTCCTTTGTCGGCGTCTGGGACATCTCTCGCGAGCAATCTTTCCGAGAACCGGTTGTTTTCCACGGTGGGAAAACCCTTCGCGTGAACCTTTTTTGATCCGTCCCGTCTAGGCGGGACGACGCCATATTCGTCAGCCTCGACGCCTAGGCGGGAAAAAACTTCAAGCTTCCCGGAAAAATTCTTGCGAAAGACGGAAACAATACCCTCCTCTTTTCCTTGATATTGTCGTCCTTTGCTGTTATACTGCCTTGCCTTTGTTTCTGTCTATGTCAAAAAATATCCCACGAAAAAATGCCGCGCCCGCAGCCCAGCCTTCCGAATGGATCGTGGTTCGGGGCGCGCGGACGCACAATCTGAAAAATATCACGGTGGAAATGCCGCGCAATAAAATGGTGGTTTTCACGGGCCTGTCCGGTTCGGGAAAATCGTCGCTGGCGTTCGATACTATTTTCGCCGAAGGGCAGCGCCGCTATGTCGAGTCGCTGTCCGCCTACGCGCGCCAGTTCCTGAATACGATGCAGAAGCCGGATGTCGATGAGATCGTCGGCCTGTCGCCGGCCATTTCCATCGATCAGAAATCCGCCAGCCGCAATCCGCGTTCGACCGTGGCCACGATCACGGAGATTTATGATTATTTGCGCGTCCTCTATGCCCGTCTCGGCCGGCCGCACTGTCTCATCTGTGATCGCGAAATCCAGAAACTTTCCACGGAAGAAATGTTGGTCATTGTCGCGGAAAAAGTGCGGCAAGCTTTGGCAGGGAGCCAAGGGAGCGCCAGTAAATCCAGCCGGGCGAAATCTCCGGGCAAGCAGTTGCTGAACATCTCGGCGCCGGTGGTGCGCGGCCGCAAGGGGGAATACTATCAGTTGCTCTACAATTCTCTGAGCAAGGGGTTCGCCGAGATTTTTTTGGACGGGGAGCGCAAGAGCCTGCGCGAACGGGTGCTGCTTTCCAAAAACAAGAAACACGACATCGATCTGATCGTCGATGAGTTGCCGCTTCAGGAGTTCGAGCAGTTCCCGGAGACATCCAAGGAGCGCTTATCGGAAGCGGTGGAGCGGGCGCTAGAGGAAAGCGAGGGATTGGTCACAGTGCGTATCGGCGCCGAGAGTTTCGTCCTATCCGCCAAGTTTTCCTGCCCCTATGACGGCTTTTCGTATCCGGAAGTGGAGCCGCGCTTGTTTTCTTTCAATTCTCCCTACGGCGCCTGCGAAGCCTGCCATGGCTTGGGCACGAAGCATTTCTTCGGGGAGGAGCCTTGCGAAGTCTGCCATGGTTCGCGCTTGCGTGAAGAGGCGCTCTTTATCCGGATCGGAGGGAAAAACATCGTCGAAGTCACGGCCATGATGACCGAAGACGCCAAACAGTTTTTTGATACTCTGCAGCTGACCGACCGCGAAAAACAGATTGCCGCCGTCGTGCTCAAGGAAGTCGGCGGGCGTTTGCAGTTTCTCCTCAATGTCGGTCTCAACTATCTTTCTCTCAGCCGGCGCGCCAATACTTTGTCCGGCGGCGAGGCGCAGCGCATCCGCCTGGCGTCGCAGCTGGGATCGCAGCTGGTCGGCGCGCTCTATGTGCTCGATGAACCGACGATCGGACTCCACCAGCGCGATAACGACCGGCTGATCGAGACGCTCAAGGCGCTCCGCGATCTGGGCAACACGATCATCATCGTCGAGCACGATGAGGACACGATTTATGCCTCCGACTATCTCGTGGATATCGGCCCGGGAGCCGGCGTCCATGGTGGAGAAGTGGTGGTATCCGGCTATCTCGATGAGTTGCTCTCGGCGAAAAAAAACGCATCCCAGTCGTTGACGCTCGCCTATCTGCGTGGCGAAGAAAAAATAGCCGTGCCGGCAAAGAGGCGGAGCAAGGAAAAGGGCGTCTTGAAAATCCGCGGCGGGGAGCTGTTCAATATCAAGGACATGAACGTGGATATCCCGCTCGGCCGGCTCACGGTCATCACAGGAGTGTCTGGTTCCGGCAAATCCACGCTGCTCTACGAGATCATCCACAAGAATCTCCAGACCCGCTTCGATCGGCGCTACAAGTCCAATGAAGTCTTCCATTGCCAAACATTCACCGGGAGCGAATATTTGTCACGGACGGTGCTGATCGACCAGAGCCCGATCGGCCGCACCCCGCGTTCCAATCCGGCCACCTATACCGGCGCCTGGACGCATATCCGCGATCTGTTCGCATCAAGCGAAGAGGCGCGCGTGCGCGGCTGGAAAGCCGGACGCTTTTCCTTCAATCGTCCCGGGGGGCGCTGCGAGACCTGCGAGGGCAATGGCTTTATCGCGGTGGAGATGCATTTTCTGCCGACGGTCTATGTGCCGTGCGACGTGTGCATCGGCAAGCGCTTCACCAAGGAGACGTTGGAGATCCGTTACAAACACAAGAATATTTCCGAGGTGCTCGAGATGACGATCGAAGAAGCCTTTTCGTTTTTCGCCGATATTCCGGCCGTGGCGGATCGCCTGAAAACCTTGAACGAAGTTGGTCTCGGCTATCTGAAACTCGGCCAATCGGCTACGACCCTGTCCGGCGGCGAGGCGCAGCGTGTGAAAATTTCCTCCGAACTGTATCGCAAGCTCTACGAGCGCACGATCTATCTCCTCGACGAACCCACGATCGGTCTGCATTATGAGGACGTGAGAAAATTGATCGAGATTCTGGAGAGTCTGGTGGTCAAAGGAAATACGGTGATCCTGATCGAACACAATATGGATGTCATCAAATCGGCCGACTACGTCATCGATATCGGTCCGGAGGGCGGTGCCGGGGGCGGAAAAATCGTGGCCGTCGGCACGCCCGAAGAAGTGGCACAGATGCCGCGTTCGCATACCGGCCAATACCTGAAGCGTGCTTTGAAAAAGTGAGCGCTGCTGTTGACAGGAGCACTTTTTTCCTCTAAAATGATGCATTATATTCCTTAACAACCCAGATATACAGAGACAGGAGAAATTATGTTCGTTAGCCAGGCAGTACTCAAAGCAGGTGAAATGCTCGCGCGAGCGGGTGAATCGCGTCCTGAACCACCAGTGATTGTCCTTCCTCCTGCCCAGGTGACATATCCGCAGAGCGATCGGTGTCTCCGGATGTTGGTCGCGGAACAGATCCGCATACTCCTGAAACGGGAAGATATCCAGCTGATCCTGAAGGTATTTGATTCTTGTGGCGCTTCGCAGCCGTGCATTATCGGCGGGAGAACGTTCGACAAGCGGAACAATCTGTATGTCGATTACTGTTTTGACGGCAGCGGGCCTGTCAGGAGAACTTTCGTGTCCCGTCAATGCAGACACAGGAACATTCCTCTGTCTACCGATCATCTCAGCCCGGAGGAACTTTTGGAACACATCGAGAATCCGGAAGGGTTCCTGCGCAGCATCCAGAAGCATCTGGATGAAGCGGCGCAAAAGATGCTGAGGCGTGAGAAGAAGAAACAAAGTGTCGCAACTTGAAAAAGAACACAACACAAGCAGAAGCGAGAAATATGGACCAAGAGGGGCTGATGGGAAACTACCATCACGCTCCTTTTTTCTTTTTTAAAAAATAGGGATAGACTGAGACAGATTTTGAGAAAAAAAAGACGCCCCGACACGATGTTATCTGTGTGGGCGCCGATCAAGAAGCGGCTTCTTGAGAACTTTGATTAGAGAGGGGGGAGGTGAGCGACAGGTATCGAGGATTATTCCCGATCGCGGGGCGGTAGGGCAAGCGTTTTGTTGTCAACAAACTTTTTGTGGCTATACCGCATGATGGTCTGCTTGTAGGCCACCTTGGGAATTTGCATTTTTTGAGCGCGGTCCCTGACCCCTTTTTTTCTTTTGAGCCAAGCACTCACTTTCGTGCGAACCAATCCGAAAAACATATTGTATTGATCGTGTTGCTCCGGATTTCCCCAATAGATGCCCTGGGCATGTATGAGCGGATTGAAATATTCCTTGAAAAGTTCAATCCGTAATATATAGTCGAAATGCGGATTATTGTTGATCTGGTCTTTTAAAATACGCTCACAGATCGCTTTGACCATAGTGCTCTCTGTCGTAGGCGTGATAGCCATGTTTCCTCCTCAGATAATCGAACGGGTTTTTAAATTAACTTCAGCTCTACATATTATACACCTTTTGAACAAGAAAGTCAAGTCAGTAACATTGCCTTTCGTATGGGGAACTGCTTGAATGGGAGGACAAGAAGAGAAAGATTATGACAAAATTGTGGGAAAAAATGCTGACGCTGCAAGCGTTCCAGAAAAAAAATACGCTGCCGGAAACCCCGGGAGTGTATTTCTTCCTGGATGCAGAGCACGAGTTCCTCTATATTGGCAAGGCGACATCGCTCCGCGATCGGGTGAAGAGCTACTTCTCTCGTGACATCGGCGAGACGCGCGGACCGAAGATTTCCCTCATGCTTGAGAAGATCGGCTTCGTGGCATACCGGCAATCCGATTCCGTCCTGGAGGCGCTCATTTCGGAAGCCAGCCTCATCAAAGCCCATCAGCCGCCGTACAATACCGATGCCAAGGATGACAAGAGCTACAACCACGTGGTCATTACGGAGGAGCGGTTTCCTCGCGTGCTCATCGTGCGCGGCCGCGATATCGAACAGCAGAAATTCACGGAGCCGGTGAAATATCTGTTCGGACCGTTTCCTACCGGCAGTGCTTTGCGGGAAGCCCTGAAAATCATCCGCAAATTGTTTCCGTATCGCGACAAGTGCAAGCCGTTCGAAGATTTGTCCAAAAAACAACAGGTAAATACCAAGCCATGTTTTTCTGCGCAGGTCGGACTGTGTCCTGGCGTGTGCAGCGGAGCTATATCGGCGCGGGAGTATGGAAAAACCATCAATCATATCCGCCTGTTTTTCGAGGGACACAAGAGTATGGTGGTGAAGCGGCTGGAACGCGAAATGAAAACAGCCGCGAAACATCTGGCATTTGAACGGGCCAATGAAATCAAGAAGACGCTGTTTGGCTTGCGGCACATCCAGGACATGGCCCTCATCAAGGACGATCTGCGTGAGATGCACGCGCATCGGATCGAAGCCTACGATGCGGCGCATCTCGGGGGAACGGCGAGTGTCGGCGTGATGACAGTCGTGGCACAGAGCCAAGCGCAGCCGAGCGAGTATCGAAAGTTTGCATTGCGCGGCGAGCATGGCGGCAACGATCTGTCCGCTCTGGAAGAGATCCTGCGGCGGCGTTTGAAGCATGCGGAGTGGCCGCTGCCGGAAATCATTGTCGTGGACGGAGCGCTGCTCCAGTTCGGTGTGGCGGAGCAGGCATTGCTTGTCGCGGGTATTACCATTCCTATCGTCGGGGTGGTGAAAAATGCCCAGCACCAGCCCGCGCGGCTCATCGGATCGGAGGCACTATCCAAGCGTTTCAAAAAAGAAATCCTCCTGGCCAACAGCGAAGCCCACCGGTTCGCCATCACCTTTCATCGCAAGCGCCGCGCCAAAGAATTTTTGTGATCTTTTTTCTTATGTAAGCCTCCCGCCGTAAGCAACCCCTGTGTCCTGAAAAAACCACTCCTCCATCTAAAGATTCTGGGGCACACACCATCTCCCAGCGGAGATTGTGCTCATGGACTTTTTTTAATCCTGATAAGAATCAGGAACCATGCTTAAAAAAATTTCAAGTCCCCAGAATTTTAGATGGAGGGTGGTTTTCGTGCTTTGCAGACAATATGCGCAAGAAAAGATTCTTGCGGTCGGGAGGCTCATGGTGAGCAGCGAGATGAAGAGATTTTTGTCCACGAAACAGCGGTCTTTACACCGTGTCAAAAAGAGTGTATCATGAGAACCAATCGTATATTTTTTCAGACATATTTGTCTGCCGGACAGGCAGGTTTTCAGACACACGACGCTCTATGCCAGAAAAAAAATCGGTGATCGAAATCCGCGGTGCACGAGTCAATAATTTGAAGAACGTGGATGTCGATATTCCGCGCAATGCTCTCGTTGTGGTCACTGGATTGTCCGGATCAGGAAAATCTTCCCTGGCTTTCGATACTCTTTTTGCGGAAGCGAATCGGCGTTATGTCGAGTCGCTTTCTTCGTATGCGCGCAACTTTCTGGACGGGTTCGACAAGCCGGATGTCGACGCCATTCACAATCTCTCTCCCGCTATTTCTATCGATCAGAAAAGCGTGTCGCGCAGCCCGCGTTCGACCGTCGGAACGATGACGGAGGTCTATGATTATCTGCGGATTCTCTTCGCCAAACTCGGCATCCCGCATTGTCCGACATGTGGCAAGCGGCTCGCGAGAAAAAGCGTGCGGGAAATACTCGATGAGATACTCCTCTTGCCAAGCGATACGCCGCTCGTGTTTCTGGCCTACAGCCAGGCACTGGCCGCGAAAACCGAACGCGAAGCTCTCATGCTCATCAATGGGTGGGGATATGTGCGGGTGTTGTTTCGGGGAGAACTACTCCCCATCGCTGCCGCGCTTGCCAAGTCCTCTGTCGCTGAGATTTCTCAGATAGCGGTGGTCGTCGATCGTCTAGTGTTGGATCGCGCGCGACCCGACAAAGAGCGCATTCTCGATTCTCTGCAAACGGCCTTCCGGGTAGGGCAGGGAACGCTGATACTGCGTATCGATGGAACTGGCGAAGAACGTTCGTATAATGAAGAGTTCCGGTGCGAAGAATGCGGTATCAGTCTGCCGGAGTTCACGCCGAGCCGTTTCTCATTCAATAGCCCGGAGGGCGCGTGCGAGAAATGTGCCGGGTTGGGGGTGACCCTCGAATTCGATCCGGAGCTAGTCATCCCCAACAAGAATCTTTCGCTGGCCGAAGGCGCTATTCGTCCTTGGAGCAAGATGAATGGCGAGCGCCATACGGGGCAGGGACCGATGCAGTGGCTGCGTGACGCGAGCCGGCGCCACAAGTTCTCGCTCGATCTGCCGGTCAAAAGACTTTCCCTGAAACATTTTTCGTTGATTCTTCACGGGGAAGAAGGGAAGCAGGAAGATGCTTTTCCCGGGGTGATCGCGCTTTTGGAGAAGAAATATCGTGAGACAAAATCAGATCATCTGCGCACTGATATCGAAGCCTATATGTTGACCAAACCTTGTCCTGGCTGTGGCGGGAAGCGTTTGAAAGCGGCATCGCTCGCAGTGAAGATCGACGGGTTCTCTATCCATGATTGCGTTCTGCAGAGCGCGGAGAAATTTCTGGATATGCTCAAACCACTGCGTGAGAAACTGCTCAAAATCGAAAAGAAAGGAATCATCGATCCGCTGTTTCGCGAAATGGAGACACGCATGCGAGCCGTGGAAAAAGTTGGTCTCGGATATTTGGAACTTTCGCGCGGTGCCGATACGCTGTCCGGAGGAGAGGCACAGCGTATCCGCTTGTCCGTGCAGATGAAATCTGGACTTTCGGGCATCATCTACGTCTTGGACGAACCGTCCGTAGGGCTGCATAGCCGCGACACGGAACGGCTGATTTATGCGTTGGAAGATTTGCGTTCCGCCAACAACTCTCTGGTGATCGTCGAGCATGACGTGGCGATCATGCGCAAGGCGGATTACATTATCGATCTGGGACCAGGTGCCGGGAGCGAGGGCGGCGAGATTATTTTTTCCGGAACCCCGGAAAAATTGATGAACTCAAAACTGCTGACCGGCGAGTATCTCTCCGGTAAACGCAAGATATCGGATAAGCAAAAAACGCGTGCATTGAGCGATGAAACCATCACCATTTATGGTGCGACGGAACACAATCTGAAAAATGTGGATGTCAAGATTCCTCTGGGGATGTTGGTGGCTGTTTCCGGAGTTTCCGGGTCGGGAAAATCCAGCCTCGTTCATGATATTCTCTCGCGGGCTCTCTCAAAGTATTTTTACCATGCCAAAGCTGAACCGGGTGAGCACAAGAAGATCGAAGGTCTTTCCAATATCGATAAAGTCATCGCAGTGACTCAGGATCCCATCGGTCGAACGCCGCGTTCCAATGCGGCGACGTATACAGGCGTCTTCAGTCTCATCCGCGATCTGTTCGCAGCGACAGCGGAAGCCGAAAGGGAGAAATATTCCGCGAGCCATTTTAGTTTCAATATGCGTGGCGGTCGCTGCGAATCATGTCAGGGCGGGGGATTGAAGAAGATCGAGATGTATCTCTTGCCGGATGTCTATGTGCCGTGCGAGATCTGCCAGGGGACGCGCTACAACGCGAAGACGCTCTCTATCGAATATCGCGGGATGAACATCGCCCAGGTGCTCCGGATGACCGTCACGGAAGCGCGCCGTTTCTTCTTAGATCAAGTGATGATCGAAGAGAAATTGCGTGTGCTCGATGAAGTAGGCCTCGGGTATCTCGTCTTGGGCCAGAGCGCGACCAACCTCTCTGGCGGCGAGGCACAGCGTATCAAGCTCGCGACGGAACTCGCCAGGAAATCGACGGGGAAAACGCTGTATATTCTCGATGAACCGACAATCGGTCTGCACTTCGAAGACGTGCGCCGACTCCTCCAGGTTCTCGAAGCTCTCGTGGACAAGGGCAATAGCGTGCTCGTCGTGGAACACAATATTGACGTCATCCGTTTCGCGGATTGGGTGTTGGAACTAGGGCCTGATGGTGGGGCGCGCGGAGGAGAGCTCATTTTCTCGGGTCCACCGGAAAAGCTGAAAGCCTGCAAGCGGTCTTTTACTGCAAAATATTTGTGAGGTCATGTGTCGTTTTTCAAAAGCGTTCTCTCTTTTCGCTTCATTCCTGATTCTCTCCGTATTCTTATGAGCTATCGTTTGGGGAAAAATATTCTGGCGACGGTCACGTATTATGACGTGCTAGAGATGCCTCTTACGTCTTTTGAAATATGGAAGCATCTGATCACTCAGAATTTCGACCAGGTGGTATGCGACCGCCCGTGTACGCTGGGTGATATCGTCAAATTTTTGGCAACAGGGCAATTGGGCACAAACATAGTCGAGCGAAACGGATTTTATTGCTTATGCGGACGCGAACATCTGGTCACGCAGCGTATTCAGGCAGAAAAAGTGTCTGTTTTGAAACTCAAGCGTATGCGGCGGTTGGCGCGTCTCTTGGGGTATCTGCCGTACCTGCGGATGTTGGGCGCGACGGGGAGTCTCGCCATGAAAAATGGCACGCGCGAAAGCGATTGGGATATGTTCGTGGTGCTTCGCTCCGGGAAAATCTGGATTGGTCGGACCATTTTGACGGGATTTCTCCATCTGATAGGCAAGCGGCGTCACGGGGAAAAAATACAAGATCGGGCGTGTCTCAATTATTTTGTCACGGACGACAATCTGGAAATTGGTACGAAAGATCTTTTTTCCACGCACGAGTATCGTTTTTTGATCCCGCTCTTTGATGCCGGTATTTTTCGGAAGTTTGAATTGAAAAATCGTTGGATACTCGAGCATCGGCCGAATTTCATGGTGACGTCCATCCCTCATCTCTGGACGGTACACAAGAGTCCTGGGCGGAGCAGTATACAGAGGAAGCTGGAGACATGTTTTGATTGTTTCCATCTGGAGAAATGGTTGGCCGCCTGGCAAACGGAAAAGATTCGTCGCAATCCCAAGACCTCTCTGGAGGGAAGTCTCATCGAAGCGCATGATCAAGCTTTGATTTTTCTTCCCAGTCCGCGTGGCCCGCAAGTTTTTGAAAAGTATAAAGAGCGCCTGAGCGTATGAAGAGTATTGACACACGAAACCAGGGCTGCTTGCATCCGTCAGCTTTTGATATATATTACTTCTCGCTTGCATCATGCGGGAGGAGAGGCCTTTTATCATTAAAAATGTGGTATAATTCCTTTGCGAAGCTTAAAATAAACAGAGGCATATGTCGAAATTTTTATACACGGCAAAAAATATCACGACCGGTGACAATGCCGGTGGCGAATTGGAGGCCAAGGATGAGAAATCTCTGGCTCAGGATTTGCGGGCACAAGGTTTTCTTTTGACTTCGCATCGGGAGATGGCGGAGGCGCAATCTTTGAATATCAAATTTTTGGATCGTTTTTCGACGATTCCGCTGAAAGAGAAAATGGTCTTTACTCGGAACTTGGCGGTGATGGTGTCGTCCGGGCTGACCATTTCTCGTGCCGTGCACAATTTGAGCGTGCAGACGAACAACAAAAGGTTCAAAACGATCCTTTTGAGCGTCTATGACGATGTGCAGGGCGGCAAGACGCTGGCAGAAGGATTGGCTCAATACCCGACTGTTTTCAATGAGCTGTTCGTCAATATGGTCGGTGTGGGGGAAATGAGTGGTAATCTGGAAGAAATACTTGATATTTTGGCTTTGCAACTGGAAAAGGAACATGACCTGACCAGCAAGGTGCACGGGGCGCTCATTTATCCGGCGGTTATCGTTGTCGCGATGATCGGCATCGGTATCCTCATGCTCACGTATATACTTCCCAAGATCACGGGAGTGTTCATGGATATGGACGTGAAGCTGCCGGCAACAACGTTGTTTATCATACATATTAGCGATTTTTTGCGGAATAATGCCGTACTGAGCGTGACGCTCACGATTGCGATCGTCATCGGGGTAAAGCTTTTTTCCGGAACGCGCGCGGGGAAGCGTTTTTTTAGCCTTGTTTTTCTCTACATGCCTATCGTGGGTAATATCGTTGTCAAAGTGAATTGCGCGCGTTTCGCGCGTATTTATAGTTCTCTTTTGAAAAGCGGGATACCGGTGGTGACAGGACTCGGTATCGTGTCCAAGACGCTCGGTAACGCTTACTACAAAGACGCCTTGGCGGAGGCCATAGGGGAAGTACAGAAAGGTGTTGATTTGAGCAGGGTTATCATCAGGTATCCACATATCTTTCCTGTTCTGGTATCGCAAATTCTCGAGGTGGGTGAAGAAACAGGAAAAACGGAAACCGTTCTGCGGCGTTTGGCAGAATTTTATGAAGAGGAAGTTTCGCAGATTACCAAAAACATGTCATCGATTATTGAACCGATCCTCATGCTGCTGATTGGCGGCGGTGTCGGATTTTTCGCGGTGGCGATGTTGCAACCGATGTATAGCGTTCTTGAAAATATCAAGTAGATTCGGAGTATTTTTTTTGGAAAATTTCTTTGTTGGACGTTCCGGTACTCGACACGGTACCAAGAAGTGCTGCCTACTCCGTTCCTCGCGTCTGTCGCGGACTTTTCTCAAAAAAATACTCCGAAAAATAACGGGGGTAGATTTTTTATGCAAACTACAAACTATAAGCTACAAACTACAAACGGCAAGGGGTTCACTTTGATCGAAGCTCTGACCCTTTTGTTTGTCTTTTCCGTCATCGCGATGACTTTTTTCCAGACGTACGCAACCGGGACTCGTTTGATCATCGAATCGAAAAACCGTCTCGGGGCGACCGCTCTGGCCAACCAGAAAATGGAAATTATCCGCAGCATCGATTACGCGACGATCGGCACCAAGCATTGGAATGGCAGCGCCTGGGTCTATGGTATCCCGGCAGGCGATCTGCTCGAAGACGAAGTGGTCAATGTCAATTCCGCTCACTATGCCGTGCATACGTTCGTCCAGTATGTCGATGATGCTTTCGATGGGAAGACTGGCGGCAGTCCTGCCGATGCCATCCCCAATGATTATAAGCGCGTGCGCCTGACGGTTGCGTGGGGAGGTGGGGGCGAGGATCAAAGCATTTCTCTTTTTGCCAATATTTCTCCTAATGGCATCGAGACTTCGGCCGGCGGCGGCGTCCTGTCCATCAACATCATCGATGCCTCCGGTTCCGGCGTACCGAGCGTGACAGCCCACATCGTCAATAGCTCTACTGGAGTCGATGTGACGACAACGACTGATGTGACCGGCAATATCACCTTGCCGGGAACCCCTGCCAGCACCCAAAAGTATATCATCACCGCTTCCAGAAGCGGATATTATGGAGCGGTAACCTATCCGCCGTATCCAACATCGACCTATAGCCCCGTTGATGAACATGCGTCCGTGGTGGACGGGGTGTTGAATCAAAAGACCATCGTTATCGATCGAGCCTCGGACATCCTTGTACACACCAAGGATCCTTTCGGGACGGATATCCCGGATATCGGTATTGACGTGTCCGGAGGTCGGATTCTCGGAACGAATCCGGATCTCTCACTGGTATATGGATTCGCTCAGGTGACGAGCACGGATGGATCAGGGAATAAGACCTTCGGAACTCAGAGTTATGGGTTATACAAGTTGTCCGTTACTAGTCCCCGCTATGAGTTGTATAAATTCAGTCCGGAAGAAGTGACGACGACGGAGTTCGGCGTCGTGGCCGGATCAAATAAGGAGGTGACGGCCGTGCTGTTGGATTCGCAGATAGGATCGGTACGGGTGACCGTGACCAATCAAGCTGATGGCAGTCCGATCCCAGGAGCTGACGTACACCTTTCCAATACGTCGCTCGGATACGATGTAACCCAGACAACGGATCAGTACGGGTTTATCTATTTTCCAAAAACTTTGCCAGGGCTTGCGAACGGAACCTATGATATCGCGGTCAGTGCCGCCGGTTTCTCGAGTCAGACCGGCACCGTGTCGATCGATGGATCTCTGCGGACGGAGACTCTCTCATTAACTTCGAACTAGAGCTATGATGCGCACCTCCTACAGGGCTATGACGTTGATAGAATTGCTCGTCGCTATTGGCATTATGTTGATTGTGATGGAGGGTTTCACGCTGCTTTTTCTGAAAAGTTGGGATACGAACAAGTTTATTCTGGAAGAGGGGATGGCTTCAGCCGCAGCTTCCCATGCAACCAATAAGATCATCAGAGAGTTACGGAGTGTGCGTCAGGCGGACAACGGTGATTTCCCTGTTGAGTCGGGCTCGGATTTTGATCTCAAGGTGTACGGAGATATCGACGACGATGGAGTGACGGAACGGATGCATTATTTTCTGGATCTTGACGCGGACGAACTGAAAATCGGCGTGACGAAGCCGATAGGAGGGGGATCCGTTTCGTATCCCGCTCCAGACGATACCGTATCCGTATTGGCGCGCTACGTGGTGAATGAGAGCGATGACCCGGTTTTTTATTATTACAATAAAAATTATCCAGGGGATGTGGTGAACAATCCTCTGGCGACACCGATCAGCGTCGCGGACGCGCGTCTCATTCGGGTGCACCTTTTGGTCAACATCAATCCGGTACACGCTCCCGATAACATCAACATCGAATCCTTCGCCGATCTGCGCAATCTGAAAACATATGAATAGCGCGTACAAGAAAAAATTATCCGGTTCAGCGCTCGTCTTTGCTCTGATCATCATGACGGCAGTCGCGATCGTCTTGACATCCGTCCTCGCCTTTATCACGTCGCAAACAAAATATTCTTTGCGGGTGCAGGCGCGCGAACAGGCGTTTCAGATCGCGGAATCAGGCATTCATTTCTATCGTTGGTATCTGGCGCATCAGGTCGAAGGCAGAACCGCGCAGCAGGTGCAGGATTTCTGGACGAGCGGGAGCCCCTACGGAGTCGGCACGGCGTATGAAGCGGAATATGTCGATCCGGCTGGATCCGCGGTCGGCAAGTACCGTATTACAGTGACGCCTCCTGAACTGGGTTCCACGGTGGTGACGGTGCGGTCAACCGGGTGGACTTATCGTTACCCGGATGATATGCGTACTCTAGAGGTGCGTTTCCGCCGTCCGTCGTGGAGTGAGAGTGCCGTACTGGCGAATGACTTCATGCGTTTCGGCGCGGGGACGGAGACGTTCGGAAAAATACACTCGAATCAGGGCATCCGTTTTGATGGGGTGGCGCACAACGTTGTTTCCAGTTCTGTCGCCACGTATGATGATCCGGATCATACGGGCAACAATGAGTTCGGCGTGCATACGCACGACCCGATGGATCCTTTGCCGCCGGCGGCTGTGCCCGTCCGCACCGATATTTTCGAGGCAGGCCGTACGTTTCCGGTAGCGACGGTGGATTTCAATGGTGTTTTGGGAGACCTGAATTATATGAAAAGCGAGGCGCAGGCCGGGGCGAACGGGAATCGCTATTTTGCGAATGACAGCAATGATGTCGGTCGGCGCATCGTGCTGAAGGCGGATGGGACGTTCGGTGTCTGCAAAGTCGCGGCAGCGAATTTTACGACGACCAACGGTATTACGAGCTATCGGCGGAATAGCGGAAGCAGCACCTGCGGCACCTGTAGTGGTCTTTGTCTTTCTACCTATACGATTCCGGATAACGGTATTATCTTCGTGGAGGATAATGTCTGGATCGATGGCCAGATAAGCAATAAGAAAGTGACCATTGCGGCAGCTGACCTGGTGAGCGGCTCCAATCCGTCCGTGTACATCGGGAACGATATCACTTATTCGAATTATGACGGGCACGATATTATCGGCATTATCGGACAGAGGAATATCGAGATCATCCGCGATAGCGATACGAATCTGCGCATCGATGCGGCGCTCCTCGCGCAGCAAGGGCGCATAGGGAGAGCGAATTATGGCTCTTCTGACTCCAAGAATAGCATTACGATATATGGCGCCTTGGCGACCAATCAGCGCTATGGTTTTGCGTGGACGAATGGAACGGCGAACTGGGGCTATGCGACACGCAATCTCTATTATGATAACAACCTGCTCTATTATCCGCCGCCATACTTTCCCACTGGGACACAATATCAGATGGATCTCTGGGAGGAGAAGTAGCGGATGACGCAGGGTAAATGATGCGTGCGAGAGCAGCAGCAAGAGAGGCAGGCGGTAAAAATTGTGTTACAATAGCAAGAGGAACAAAATAAAAACACATGAGTATTCTGCAGAAAAAAATTTTTGACGTTTTTCCCAGCGCCTTCGGTTTGGATTTGAGCGATCTTTCCATCAAGGCGGTGTGGCTGGATCGGGAGGGAAGTAAAGATTCTATTTCTAGTTTCGGATCCGTACCGCTGCCTGTCGGGAGCGTCGTTGATGGTGAAATTATAGATTCACGCGCGGTAGAAAATGCCCTCGAAAGTTTGCTTCGGATATCTGGGCCGAAGAAATTGAGAACACGCAAAGTCATCTGTTCATTACCAGAAACGAAAGCGTTCCTCCGGATTATCTCCATACCAAAAATGGAAGAGAATGAAGCGAGAGAAGCTATCAAATGGGAAATCGAAGCCAATATTCCTTTGACGCTTGATCAGGTGTATTATGATTGGCAGATTCTTGATCTGAATCTTACCAAAGAAAAAGGGAAGATGAGCGTGCTCGTGGTGGCAGTAGCGCGCAGCGTCGTGAATCAATTTCAGGCGGTACTCGGTGCGGCTGGCTTGGAAGTAGTCGGGTTGGAAACGGAATCGATCGCTCAGGCGCGCAGTTTGCTGCCCGAGAAGAATGAAGAGCGGACCACACTGATTGTTGATATCGGCGATCGACGCTCAAGCTTCCTCATTTCCATCGGCAGTACACCTTGTTTTACTTCAAGCGTGCCGCTTTCCTCGCAGATGGTGACCGATGCCATTTCCAAATCACTGCATATTTCTTTTGAGGAGGCAGAAGAAATAAAGATCAAGCAGGGGTTGGGTTCTCTCGCTCTTCAGGGGCCGGTGCTGAAGGCAGCCCTGCCGGTTCTTGAAAATATTGCCGTAGAGATCGAGAAATCCATAGATTTTTATCTGAACAATCTCCATTATTCTGAGAACATCGATGCCGTCGTACTCTGCGGAGGAGGATCGAATATGCAAGGACTCCTGCCTTTTTTCGCCCGTCGACTCGGACGGCCGGTCGAATTCGGCAATCCATGGGTGAATGTCCGGCTCGGCAAGCAGTTACCGCTTATCAATCGCAATCATTCCGTGCAGTATTCAACCGCTATCGGCCTCGCGCTCCGAGGTCTTGACGAATATGAAGACTTTGCTTAACCTCTTGCCGGAGGAAAATAAGAAGAATATCCAGCGTAAGATCCACTTCCGGTTTTTTCTGTGGCAACTTTTCCTTCTGTTCGCCCTCGAAGTGTTTTATACGAGTATTTTGGTGAGCACGTATATTATCCTGGATTTTCAATTGCAGAGCATGCAGGCGATCGGGCAGCAGAACGATAAAGTCCGAGGAGAGCAGGTGACGCTCAACGCGTACCAAAGAAAATTCCGAGAGACGAACCTCACCACTGAAGCGATTGGAAAAATTCAGGATAACCACTTCTCTTTCACGCGGATATTTCTTCTTTTGGACACTCTGTTGCCGGAAGGAATCACCATAGATCATCTGACGACCAAGAATTATACGGTGCTGCTGACGGGCAAGGCAGCCAAGCGAGACGACCTGTTGGCATTTGATGCCAAGCTGAAGGAATCATCGTGTGTGGAAGATGTCAATGTGCCGATCTCGAACCTTTTCTCCCAAGAGAACATAGATTTTCAAGTTGATTTCGGAATAATCAAAGAGTGTCTCAAACAAAATTTATGACCGCATTTTCTTATAAGAAATATTCATCCTTGATCCATTTGCTGGTGCTCTTCGTGGCGATAGGCGGCATTATTTTGTTTGCTATCCTACCCATCAATCAATCTCTCGATGCCAAGATGCGCGGCATCCAGGAATTTTATGCTGATCAGGAAAACCAAAAAAAACAAGTCAGTCGGTTGCCGGAATTGAAAGATCAATACACCGTCATTGTAGAAAATGAACCAGTCCTCCATATTCTCATTACCGAGGATCAGATAGTGGATTTTATCAAAACGCTTGAGGGTTTGGCGGATGATATGGATGTCCAGATGACTATCACTTCCAAAGACAACGGACGAATTATCGAGTCGAAAAAAATACCAGTGAAAGCCGTTTCGGTGACAGACGATGATACGAACGCGTCAGCGAGTACCGCAAGCACGAAACCGCAAGCGGTCAATATTGTGGACGATGTTCCCTTCAATCGCTATCTGCGTTTGAATATCAAGGCAGAGGGGCAATACGCGGATATTGTGGCGTTTTTGAGAAAAATAGAAACACTCCCGATCGGATTGGACGTGGTGGGAGTGGAAATAAAAACAATAGACGTAAGCGCGAACAAGAATGCGGCGCCGCCGGTCACCACCAACAACCCCTTTGCTTTTCTGGGTGATGGAAGCGTTGTGTCTCGGGGAGGCGTGTCGTCCATCACAGAAAAAAATGCTTTGGAAGCGACATTCGATATACTCGTCTATGTGAATGATACAAACTGACGTATGAAAATCTCTTTCTTTCCATTTTTCATAAAAATCAAAGAGCACGTTTCGATCAAGAATATGCTGATTTTGTGGCACCGTTATTATAAGGTGTTGGTATTTATCGGTTTCCTTATCGTATTCTCGTTTGGTGGATGGAACTACTATTATAGCGTTTTTCGGTATCATTTCAGCGAGGAGGAGAAGAAGCAGTATGTGGATTCATATTTTCGAGAAACAGCGTTCAAAGAAGTGAGGTTCCACGAGGTAGTAGAGAATCTGACAGCGCGCGCACGCGCACATGCAGAAACCCTCACCCTCAAGCGCAATATTTTTGAGGACCAGGGAGCACAATCCAAAAATTGATATTTTTTCTTCGCGTATAATCCTCCCGATTGCAAATAGTCTTTCTTGGGGCCTCTCATTTGCCCCAGCAACCAAACTTCTTACGTGAACTTTTTTCGATCCGTCGAATTGACCGGGTGGCTTTTTTGGGGTAGACTACTTGCTTATGACAACGCTTTCGCGCAAAGAACAATTCGCCGTACTCTTTCCTGATGCGCCGGCGTTCCGTCTCCGGCAATTCGAGGAAGCGCTTTTTGACCTTTCACTAAAGGCTTTTTCTGATGTTTCAAATATGTCTCTTGTGATGCGGGAAAAGCTTGACGCAAAAATTCCTTGGCTGTCTTTGCACCCGGTACATGTTTTTGAGAGCGTGAAAAAAGATACGTACAAGGCGGTCGTGGAGTTCGGCGATCGGACGCGCGTCGAGACGGTGCTGATGCAGAATGCCCGTGGGCAATGGACCGTGTGCGTCTCTTCGCAGGTAGGTTGCGCGATGGGCTGTACGTTCTGCGCGACGGGTTCGATGGGATTGACGCGCAACTTGTTGGCGGATGAGATCGTTGATCAGGTGCGGTTTTGGTTCGCTTTTTTGAGCGAACGCAAAACCCTAGGTGCGGTGGAAGGGAGTGACTTGGCACCACTTTCCTTACCTACGCGTATCAGCAATATCGTTTTTATGGGCATGGGAGAGCCGCTTGCCAACTATGACCATGTCAGAGAAACGATCAATCAGCTCCTCTTACACACGAATCTTGGTCCGACACATATCACTGTATCGACAGTCGGGCTACTCCCGATGCTCCGGAAAATATTGCAAGATCCACAGTGGCCAGCGGTCCGTCTGGCAGTATCGCTGCATAGCGCGGTGAGCGAAACGCGCAAGGCGATGATGCCGAGCTCTTTCGATGCTTTTTTGGAGGATTTAGTTGTTTGGACGGGGGAATATTTCGAGAAACACGAGAGTCGGCGGCGGCATCTCACCTTCGAGTACGTGATGTTATCGAAAGTCAATGATACGGAGGCGCATGCGGAAGCACTTATCCGTTTCGCGCGGCGCGTCGGCAAGGTGCGTATCAACCTGATCCCTTATAATTTTACCGGGAGCGTGTATCGGGACAGTCTGCCAGCTGACTTCGCGCGTTTCGAAGATCGGCTCAAGGAGGCCGGGGTGGTTGTGACACGCCGGCGTACCATGGGTGATGATATCGCCGCCGCCTGCGGACAACTGATTGTGGAGGAAATTCGATAGCGATTCAGGGTTTTTGGCAAGAGAAAAACATGCTATACTTTAAAAGTTGTTTATACAGAATTGAACGTGGAATCGCATGCTGTCATGTGTAGGAAATAAAAACAGAAAAACAGTCTTCACTTCTTTCCTTTTCGCGTTTGCGATGGGGATTGGGGTGGCTATATCCGGGTGGTTTCAGCTCCATCCTGTTTTTGCGCAGTCTGTCAACACCGCCGTCAATCAGATCAGCCTCTCCGCGTCGCTCTTCGGAAGCGATAATCGCATCGTGGCCAACGGTACCTACGCAATGCGCTTCGCGATCTATACCACGAATCGTGAAACAGTCGATGCCTATCCTTCCAACTCCGATAACGCCAGCCGTCTCTGGGAAGAAACACAGACGGTGACCGTCAAGAACGGGATCCTCAGGGCTTCTCTGGGTGCGGTCACTCCGTTTCCCGTAACACTCAACTTCGAAGGCGGAGATTACTATGTCGGCATACGGATCGGTACCGATTCGGAGATGGTACCGCGCAAGCAGCTCGGCTCCGTGCCGAGCGCCATCA